>DATMAB010000005.1 GCA_035573675.1 Terriglobales bacterium | reverse complement strand
CGCCGAGAAGACCCTGGCCGACGACGCGCTGGAGCGCATGATGGCCTACGACTGGCCGGGCAACGTGCGCGAGCTGGAGAACTCCATCGAGCGTGCCTGGGCGCTGAGTTCAGGCCCGGTGCTGCACGCCTCCGACCTGCCCACCACCCTGCAGGGCCGTCCGCCTCGCTCCCCCGGCGTTGGCGGAGACCACGGAGTCGTGCCCCTCGAAGAACTGGAGAGGAAGGCCATCCTGGAGGCGCTTCAGCGGGTGAACGGCGACAAGCTGCTCGCCGCCCGCTTGCTGGGCATCGGGAAAACCACGCTCTACCGCAAGCTCAAGGAGTACGGCGTTCAGGAATAGAACCGGAGCGCGTTCCGCGCCGGGAAGGAGGTCGGCATCGTTATGGCTAAGTCTCGTGTTTTCATTGCTGAGAACTCTGGCGCGCGACGTGCTTCACATTCGGGCATGATCCTGCTGGTGACTTCCTCTCCCATGGCCCGGCGGTGTGCGGCGGCCATCACGCAGGCCGTCGGCGAAAAGGTGATGGTCGCGGCCAGCGTGCGCCGCGCGGCGACCCTGTTGCGTTCGATGGAGTTTTCAGCCCTGGTCGTGGACCAGCCGCTGGTGGAGGCCGACAGCCCGGGCGCCGAGGTGCTGCTGGCCCGCGCCGGTATGGCCATCCCGGTCTCGGTGAATCTTTCCATCAGCTCTCCGGAGCGCGTCGCGCGCGACGTTCAGGCCGGCCTCTGGCGCCGCGTGCTCGAACAGCAGATCGCCCTGCGCACCGTGCGCTCGCAACTCAACGCCCAGCTCAGCGATCCCCTCACCGGCATCCTGCTCTCCTCCGAGCTCGTCTTGAACGAGCCGGCGTTGCCGCCCGGGGTCGCAGAAAAGCTGCGCCACGTCTACGAACAGGCCTTGCTGCTGAAGTCCCGGCTGCAAGCCGCGGGCAGCTAGCCGCCCATCGCCCTCCCCGGGAAATCTTCCTGTGTTATCTTGTTCGCTCGATTTGCGGAGGCGCTCGTGTCCGACGTCAAGATCGTAGTCAAGAAGAACGGCCCTTATCGGGTCGAGGGTGAGGTTAAGCTGGTGGATCTGGACGGCAACGAATGGGACCTGACCGGCAAGCCCGCTTTCTCGCTCTGCCGCTGCGGGCACTCCTCCAACAAGCCGTTCTGCGACGGCACCCACAAGACCGTCAACTTCGTGGCCGAGGACACCGCCCCGAAGAAACCTCAGGTAGGATAACCGCTGACTGCTTGGGTCAGTGGATGGTTCTCGTCTTGCGCGACATGTAGTCCATCAGCAGGTATTGCCCGAGCGTGTACGGCGTGGTGAAGTAGGCTTTGCCCCGGCACATCTCCGTGACCTTCTGCACAAACTGCACCAGGCCGTAGTCCGAGGCCAGCATGAAGGTGTTAATGAGGATACCGGCGCGCTTGCACTTCGACACTTCTTCCAGCGTCTGGCTGACCACCAGCGGATCGAGGCCGAAGGCGTTCTTGTAAATGCGGCCGTCCTCCAGCGTGAGTGCCGAGGGCTTGCCGTCGGTGATCATCACGATCTGCCGCATATCCTTGCGCTGGCGGTCCAGAATGCGCTGCGCCAGGCGCAGGCCCTCGCGCGTATTGGTGTAATACGGGCCGACCTTCACGCGCGCCAATTGCGACAGGGGCACTTCCTCGGCGGAGTCGTGGAACAGCACCAGGGAGAGCGAGTCGCCCGGGTACTGCGTCCGGATGAGCTGCAAGAGCGCCATGGCGACTTTCTTGGCCGGGGTGAAGCGGTCTTCGCCGTAGAGGATCATGGAGTGCGAGCAGTCCAGCATGAGCACGGTGGCGCACGACGACTGGTACTCGCACTGGTGCACCTGCAGATCCGAGTATTCCAGGTTGAGGGGGACGTGCAGTCCTTCGCGCTGGATGGCGCTGGCCAGCGTGGCGGTGATGTCGAGGTTCAGCGTATCGCCGAACTCGTAAGGCTTGGGCGCGCCCGAGGTCTCGATGCCGGTGGCCAGGTCGCGCGTGTCGTGGCGCCCGAAGCTGGCGCGTCCCAGCGACGCCAGCAGATCGCGCAGCGCTTTGAATCCCAGGAAGTCCAGGCTCTTGTCGGTGATCTCGAAGCGCGCGCGGCCTTCCATTCGGTCGGCGTGGCCCGGCAGTTCGGATTCCTCGGTCCGCTCGCGCGGTGCATCGATGGAGATGTAGTCTTCCTGCTCCATGCGCTCGATGAGCCGCTCCACCAGCTCGTCGAACGTGCCCTCGGCGCGCAGGCGCTCGATCTGCTCGCGCAGGACGTCGTCCAGCAGATCGCCCGACTCCAGAGCCTGCTCGATGGCGCGGCGCAGTTCGTCCAGCGTCTGCTCGCCGCGCATCTCGTAGAAACCCAGGTAGGAACTCTCGAAGCCGCTCTGCAGCAGGTAGTCGGAGAGGGCGTTGAGCAGGTCCTCCAGGCTCATTTCCCCGGCGGCGTCGGCGACATATTTGCTGTAGCGGACGAACTTCATCTCTGTCAGGAGCCCGGACGCCGCACCGTCAGCGGAGCGCTCAGCGTGCCGAAGTATCCCGTGCGGTTGTCGCGCACGGCCAGACGCAGATCGTATACGCCGGCCGGCACAGTCACTTCCATCGGCAGCATCAGCCCCTGCTGTTGCACCTGCGCGAATTGGTCCGGCGCCAGCGTGGCGTCCACCGTCTGCCCGGTGTTCGCCCCCACCTTGCCGTCGGGCGTCAGGGCGGTCACGAAGAAGTCCAGGTTGATGCGCCGGCCGCCGCTGGTCTCTTCACTGCTGAACGAGTTCGCCGGTACCAGGAACTGAATGGTGACCTTGGCCTGCGCTGCCGGCGTCAGCGGCGGCACCACGCGCGCGTCGAACGTCACCATGGTGGCATCTCCGGAGCCGCGCAGCATCAGGGCCTGCATCTCGGCGTCACGCTGCTTGGCGTCGATCTTCATCGGGTCGACAGCGTAGTAGCCGCGGCGATAGCGCAGCTCGACGCCCGGACGGCTGACCGTGACCTTGATCTTGCGGAACGAGCCGTCGAACTTCTTCTTGTCCGGATAGTAGCCCAGGTTGTAGTAGGCACTCCCGTCACTGGCAACGAGTGCAACTGCATTGTCGATGTCATTGCGGTTGTAATAGGCGCGGCCTCCGGTCTGTTGCGCCAGGTCCTGCATCACGCCCTGGTTCGAGGTGATGGAAGCGCCCAAGCTCTGCACCTGGGTGCCGTACTCATGGCCCATCTGCAGCATACCTGCGGCGTTCAACCCACTGCGGCTCGCATCGGCGAGTTGCTGTGCCCCAATCAGGCCCCGCGCGTCCACCGGGTACACGGCCACCTGCGAGTCAGCCAGCAGGGCCGCAGTGCGGCGAATCTCATCGACCCGGCCTTGGCGAAGTTGCTGGCTATATGCGAAGGCCGTGTTCTCTTCTGCGATGGGCGGCGGCGCCGTGGGGTCATTGGCGCGAGTCGGCGTGTAGGTAACGGAGGCATCTTCGGGAGTAAGCGTGAACGGGAAGGCTGCCGAGACCCAGACCAGGTTCTTGCGTCCGGGCATTCCTGCAACCATGCGCCCGATGGCACGCAGGGACTCCAGCGTGATCCCCATACGTACCTCGAGTGCGGTGACGGCCTCCTCCTGCTGGAAGTGGTCGAGTGCAAAACGAAGACGCTGAAGGGTATTTGATTCGCGAACTTGGACTCCTCGCGCGCCAATGGCCTCCGGAGGGACACTGCCCAGTCGCACCTCCACAGGCGTCGTCGCCGTCTCCCGTGCGCTCTCCGGGCGCCAGTTCTCCAACGCTTGGCGAAGCAGCTCCGGATCGGTTGTAAACCCCTGCAGCTTGTACAGCCCGTTGCCTAGCGCCAACACCGCCATGTATTGCCCAGGCTTGTGCTGCGTCTTAACGTACTCGATGAGCTTCTGCCGCACGTAAGCCTGGTTCTGAAAAGGGGAATTCAGCCCGTCCACCAGCAGGATGGTGACGGCTCCCCGTAGTGGTTGCGTTTCCGGTCGATTGCTGTAGATGTTCGGCGGGAGTGCCGGAGCCGCCGGGCTCATCGTCTTGTGCAGGCCGAAGACGCTGATCTTCTGCTTTTTGCCGCCCTCCTCCAGCACGAAGTCTTCCGGCTTGAGGTCGGTCACCGGATTGCCGCTCTTATCTACCGCGATCACATCCACCATCACCAGGCGGGTGGTCACACGGATGACGGGCGTCACCTGCGTATCGGACTGCTGGGCGTACAGCAACAGGGTGACGGTGGAAATCGTCAACAGACCCAGGCATAGGAGCAAACGATTGCGCAACATTGCGATTCCTCCTCGCTGGAATCGGGGCCCGAGACCAAGACCAGGGGACTAATTGTAAGGCCGGCGGCGGCGCACCGGAGGCTCGTCGCTGGGTTCGGGCGGGCTGACCTCCACCCGCCGGGCCGCCTTCTCGCCCGCCGTGAACACACGCTCCTCATTCCGGCCGATCTTGCGATGGGCGTGCAGCCCCTCGAGGACGAACTCCGCTGCCGCCACCAGCAGCGGCGGAGGATCCTTCGGCTTCACTCCCAGCGGGGCGAGCTGCTCCAGCAAGCCCCCGATATGGCGCAGGCCGCCCAGGGCTTCGTTGGCGTCCACTTCCTCGTCCAGCCGGATCGAGCCTCCGAGATCGAACCACTGCACTACGTGCTGCAGGTTCACCCCGGCAAAATAGCCGTCAAACGTCCGGGCGATGGCGGTGCGGATCAACTCGCGGGCCACGGCGTCTCCGCCGCGCATCTCGCCCTCGTACTCCAGCTCCAGCTTGCCGGTCAGAGCGGGCAAGGCGGCATAGACGTCGCTCAGTCGCGGCACCACCAGCATCTCGTTCCCGCGGATGGTCCGCCGCTCGGCGTTGGAAACCGCGTTCTCCATGCAACTGATGGCCAGCCGCTGGCTCACGCCCGAACGCTTGTCGATCTTCTTGTCTTCGCGCGCCACGAAGGCCGTCATCTCGATGACCTCGGCCACGAACCGCGGAATCACCAGTTGCAGGCCGTCACGCGCCGTCCACGCTTCCTGGGCGGTGATCCGCATGCCCTCGGCGAGCGTGGCCGGATAGTGCGTTCGGATCTCCGAGCCTATGCGGTCCTTCAGTGGCGTCACGATCTTCCCCCGCGCCGTGTAGTCCTCGGGATTGGCGGTGAACACTAGGGCCACGTCCAGCGGCAGGCGCACCGGATAGCCCTTAATCTGCACGTCCCCTTCCTGCATGATGTTGAACAGGCCGACCTGGATCTTCCCTGCGAGGTCGGGCAGTTCGTTGAGGGCGAAGATGCCGCGGTTGGAGCGCGGCAGCAGGCCGTAGTGCATGGTCAGCGTGCTGGAGAGCTCGTGGCCGCCGCGCGCCGCCTTGATGGGGTCGATGTCGCCGATCAGATCGGCGATCGTCACATCCGGCGTGGCCAGCTTCTCGACGTAGCGTTGGTCGGGCGTCAGCCATGTGATGGGTGTCGCGTCCCCTTCCGCAGCGATGCGCTCCCGGCAGGTCAGGCAGATGGGAGAATAGGGGTTGTCGTGGATCTCGCAACCCCGCACGGCAGGCAGCACCGGATCCAGCAGGCCCGTCAGTGAGCGCAGAATGCGGCTCTTCGCCTGCCCGCGCAGGCCCAGCAGGATGAAGTTGTGCCGCGAGAGGATGGCGTTCACAATCTGCGGCAGCACCGTGTCTTCATATCCGATGATGCCGGGCAGGATTTCTTCCTTGCGGCGCAGCTTGGCGATCAGGTTCTCGCGCAGTTCGTCTTTCACCCGCCGGTTGCGGACGCGCTGCTCGCAGAATTCGCTGCTCCGGCGCAGCTCACCGAGCGTCTGAGGAAGGGTCATGAAGAAGCAGGTCCCCGCAGACTTCTGCCTGCGATTATACGCCCCGCGGCGCGGCTGTCTCCTGAGGCGGTGCCCTTCTCGCGATCACAGGGCGTGGCCGTTCCCGCCCGCCACCTTCCGCACTCGTACGGAGCGGCGCATCCGCGGCAGCAGCGCCTGATAATACTCAATCACGGCAGAAACGCGCTGCGGTTCCGAGCGCATGCCCAGCAGCGTCTGCTTGAAATCCAGATCGAGCGGCAGGGGCGCGACCAACTGGAACGACAGTTCGCCGGCGCCTGGCATCGGTGACGGCGCTTCCACGCCCGCGACCTCCAGCACCTCGTGGTAGAGCCGGAGGGCGCGCTCCACGTCCTGGCGGTCCGTGGTGCCGGGCTCGTCGTCGAAGTACGTCACTTCAGCTTGCAGGAAGGCGCGCTCCTGGTTCAGTCCCACCAGCTCAAAACGCTGCCGGCCCTGGGTGAGGATGTCGAGCCGCCCGTCGTCGTACTGTTTCGTGACTTCTAGGATCTCCGCCGTGCAGCCCACCTCGGCCAGCGTCTCGCCCTGCGAGCGCACCACGCCGAAAGAGCTCTTGGCGGCGATGCACTCCCCGATCATCTCCTTGTAGCGCGGCTCGAAAATGTGCAGGGGCAGCGGCGCGCTGGGAAACAGCACCACGTCGAGCGGGAAAATGGCGAGCAGCGAGTCCATGTGCAGACGGCCCTCTTAGCATACGCCTGGGCGTTGAGCGTTGCAGCTTGACTTGCCGGCGGCGGCCCCATTCAATGCTCGGCATGGAACTTGCTGGGAAAGTGGTTGTGATTACCGGCGCCTCGATGGGCATCGGCGAGGCGCTGGCGAAAGTGTTCGCCGATCACGGCGCGTCCGTGGTGCTGAGTTCGCGCGACGCAGGACGCGCCGAAGCCGCGCGGCAGCGCATCGGCCACCTGGAGCGCACCCTCGCCCTGGCCTGTGACGTGCGCCGCCGCGAAGACATCGACCGCCTGGTCGCCGCCGTCCTCGAGCGCTTCGGGCGCATCGACGTGTGGATCAACAACGCCGGCCATGGACTGATCGACTCCATTGCCACTATGGACATGGCTGCCTGCCGTAGCATGTTCGACACCAATCTGTTCGGCGCTGTCGAGTGCATGCAGGCCGTGGTGCCGTGGATGAAGAAACAACGATCGGGCGCCATCATCAACATTTCCAGTGTGGCCGGGCATATCGCCGTTCCCTACCGCGGCGCGTACAGCGCAACCAAGTTCGCGCTCAATGCCATCGGCAGGACGGCGCGCATCGAACTGCGCGGCACCGGCATTAACGTGCTGACCGTCTGCCCCGGCTACATCGCTACCGACTTTGCCGTGAATGCCATTAAGGGCAGGGAGCGCATGCGACTAGGCACCGCGGCGCGCCAAGGCATCCCCGCCGAGCGCGTGGCGCGCGCGGTGCTCGACGCCTACAAGAACGGCAAGCGTGAGATCGTGGTGCCGTGGAAGGATCACCTCTTGATCAAGATCTATCAGTGCTTTCCGCGTCTGTTGGAGTACGTCATGGCGCGGCTGCTGCGTCCGGCGGACGAGGTGATTGCGAAAGCGCTGGCAGCGAGGAAGGGAAGTTGAGCTTCAACCAAGAGCCAAAAGCCAAGAGCCATTCTCATCCCAACTCGGCCAGCATCCCTTCCATCTCCGACTTCGCATGCGCGTTTCCGGTGTTCTCAGCGGAGGTGATGCCCCGGCGCAGCATGCTGCGCGCCTCGTCCGTACGACCGGCTGCGGCCAGGGTCTGCGCCGCCATGAAGTACCCGGCGGTGTAATCGGGATGCCGTTCGAGGAGTTTCCCGAAGTGCTCGAGCGCGTTTTCCACCTGGCCCAGTTTGGAATACTCCATTGCCAGCCCGTAGCGCGCGAACGCGTCCCCGGGATTCTCGGCCAGGAACTGTGTCAGCATCTCGATGCGGTCCATTGCAGTGGTCAGTGGCCAGTGGTCAGTCACCAGCGGCGAGCGGTCATGATGAATGGTCAATGCCATGGGCGTCAAATTGCCTGCTCGGGCGAAAGAGTGCTGGAAGCGTTACAATGCCGCGGTTCTGAGAACTGAGAACGAGAACTGAGAACTATGAATAGCTCGCGTGACCTCGCTCCCCGCCCGGTGAAAGACTCGCAGTCTGAAATGGCCGAAGTGGTGCTGCCCAACGACACCAACCCGCTCGGCAATCTGCTGGGCGGCCGGCTCATGCACCTGATCGACATGGCCGGGGCCATGGCCGCGCATCGCCACTCGCGCAGCTACGTGGTCACCGCGTCCATGGATCACCTGGACTTTCTCGCACCCGTACACGTGGGCGATCTGTTGATCCTGCGCTCCTCGGTGAACCGCGCCTTCCGGACTTCGATGGAAGTAGGCGTGAAGTGCTGGGTGGAGAGCTACCTGAACAACACCACGCGCCACGTCAGTTCTGCTTATTTGACGTTTGTGGCCGTGGACGCGAACGGCAATCGCCAGGCGGTGCCCCCGGTTGTCCCGGAAACCGACGATCAAGAGCGCCGCTATGCGGACGCCGAGCGCCGTCGCGCTACGCGCCTGGCGGAAAGCGCCCGCCGCCGCGCCGCGCAGAAATCCGAAGCCGGGTCCCGGCCGTAATGTCGGCAGGGGCCGGGCGGGTGTGACTTGCGTCACAGCGCCGCGTCCTGCCATGCCGTAGATTCGCATTCTGTAGCGGCGTCAAGTGGCTTGGGGCCAGGCGCCGGATACATGGGAGGCCATTCTCGTGGAGCACTTTACCGTCCTGCTCGCGCTTGCCATACCCTCGGTAGCGCTACCCTTCGCACTTCAGGACTTCATCCGCTACCTGCGCGCCCGCAAGTAAGCAGCCTCCCTAGGCGTGCGGGGAGTTCCTGCGTCTCCCACCTCACGAGTTTCAGAGCTGGAGTTGAGGGCTGAAAGCTGAGGCTGACGGCTGCCTTGATGGTAGGCGCGGCTGGGATCGAACCAGCAACCCCCGGCTTAGAAGGCCGGTGCTCTATCCAATTGAGCTACGCGCCCAGGTGCTGAATCTGTCTCCAATCTACACCAGCGTATAATCGGGTTTTAAGTCTTTCGTTCGTTTCCTTCAGGAGAGTCGCTTGGCCGCACACGCACCGCAGGGAATGCCTCCGGCGCCCCAGCCACTGCCCGGGGTGCAGAACGTTATTGCCATCGGGTCGGGAAAGGGCGGGGTGGGGAAGACGACCATCGCCGTCAACCTGGCCATTGCGCTCGCCAGGATGGGTCATCGTGTTGGCCTGCTGGACGCCGATGTCTACGGTCCCAACGTCCCACTGATGTTGGGCACCAATCAGGCGCCGCGTGTGCTGGAGAACAACCGCATCGAGCCGTTGGAGCAGTTCGGGCTGAAAGTGATCTCGGTGGGGTTCCTGAACCCGGGCGATCGTCCGCTCATCTGGCGCGGGCCCATGCTGCACAAGATCATCGGGCAGTTCGTGCAGCAGGTAGCGTGGGGCGAACTGGACTACCTGGTGATTGATCTGCCGCCGGGGACGGGGGACGTCGCACTCTCGCTCGTGCAGACCGTCCCGCTCACCGGCGCGGTCGTCGTCTCCACGCCGTCGGATGTGTCCCTGCAGGATGCGCGCAAGGCCATCGAGATGTTCCGCCAGGTCAAGGTCGAGGTGCTGGGCATGGTTGAGAACATGAGCCACTTCGTCTGCCCGCACTGCAACCACGAAATCGACATCTTTTCGCGCGGCGGCGCGGAGCGCACCGCCCGCCAATTCGGCGTGCCCTTCCTAGGCGCCATCGAGCTCGATCCTGACATCCGTAAAGGCGGTGATTCCGGCGCTCCCGTGGCGCTCGAGGGCGAAACCTCCCCGCACGCTCGCTCCATATATGGCTTTGCCAGGACCGTGGTGCATCGTCTCGGCGAGCTGGCCGCTCGGCCTGCGGACAGCTTCCTGGAGATTCGCTAAAGGGCGGGGATTGGCACTCTCTTGCAGCGAGTGCTAGCCTTGACTAAAATTGGTATGTTGAGAACCTTGCTTTTGCAACTTAAGTCAATGGTTTTCAGATAGTTAGCAGAAGGCAGGGCCGTTGTTCATGCCGCAGCCGGAGCCAATCGGTCGCAGGGAGCGTGAGATACTCACCGCGCTGGTGCGGACCTATATCACCAGCGGTGAGCCGGTAGGATCGCGCACGCTCTCCCGCAGCAACCAGGAGGGCTTGAGCGCGGCCACCATCCGTAACGTGATGGCGGACCTCACCGAGGCTGGGTACCTGGAGCAGCCGCATACTTCCGCCGGGCGCGTGCCGACGGCGGCCGCCTATCGCTACTACGTGGAGCAGATCAGCGGACAAACCAACCTGGCGCCGGGGGACGAAGAGCTCATTCGCGACTCATTCCAGGGGGTCAGCGACATACAAGAGTTTTTGGAGCGCACCTCGCACGTGCTGTCGCTGATTTCCTCTAACGTTGGCGTGGCGGTGGCGGGAGGAGCGCGCAACGCGCTGCAGCACATTTACTTTTCCCGACTTGCGCCCCAGAAAATCCTGGCCGTGGTGGTGATGCGCTCCGGACTGGTGCGTGACCGCGTGCTGCGTTTGCCCCATGACATTCCGCAGGCGGATCTCGACGCCGCGGCGCGCTACCTGAACGAGAACTTTGCGGGCTGGACGATCGAGGACATGCACCAGGAGATGTCGCGCCGCATCGAGCGTGAGCGCAGCGAGTACGATCGCCTGATGCAGTCCCTGGCGGAGTTGCAGAAGCAGGGAGCGTTGTCACCGGTGGAAGTGGCCCCGGCCCAGGTGTACATCGAGGGGGCGGCCAACCTGGTGGTCAACGAGGAGGACCGCGACCGCTTGCGCCGGCTGCTGCAGACCCTGGAAGAAAAGCAGAAGGTCGCCGACCTGCTGAGTGCCTATCTGGACGCGCGGCAGGAGGCGGTGCGCGTGGTCATCGGCCTGGAAGAAGCCTTGCCCGATATGCGCAATTTCGTGCTCATCGGCGCCCCGGCGCGGGTCGGGCAAGATGTGATGGGATCGCTGGCGGTGATCGGTCCGACGCGCATCGATTACCAGCACACGATCACTGCCGTCAGTTATATTGCGAAGTTGTTTGACAAGCTGCTGAACGAGGAGAAGTAGAAAGACGATGCCGAAAGCCAACGGGAAGCCGGAAGTCGAGCCGCGCGAGCTGGACGTGGAACACGAACTCCCACCCGCGGAAGAAGACGGCTTCGTTGAGAAACCCCAGCAATCGGAAGCGGCGCCCGCCGCGCCTCCGGTAGAGCAGGAACTGGCCCGCATCACCGCGGAGCGAGACGCCCTGCTCGACCGCCTGGCGCGGCAGCAGGCGGAATTCGAGAACGCCCGCAAGCGGGCCCTGCGCGAGCAGGGAGAGCACCGCGAGTACGCCGTGGCGGACGCCGTGCGCTCGCTGCTGCCGGTGCTGGACAGCCTGGAACGCGCCCTGAACACGGCAGCCGGTCCGGAGGATCTGCGCAGCGGCGTGGAGCTGATCCGCCGCCAGTTCGAAGACACGCTGGTCAAGCTCGGCCTGCGCGCCGTTCCGGCCGTGGGCGAGCCGTTCGATCCCCGGCTGCATCAAGCGGTGGAGATGGTGGATCGCGAGGACGTGCCCGACCACCAGGTGATTGAAGAACTGCAGCGTGGCTACAAGCTCAAGGACCGCCTGTTGCGTCCCGCCATGGTGCGCGTGGCGCGCAATCCCAAGAAGTAAGACAGTGATACTGAGGAATGGCAACGGCTACCAACGCCAAACGCGACTACTATGAGGTGCTGGGCGTCGAGCGCGGCGCCAGCGAGCAGGAGATCAAGAGCGCCTACCGCCGCCTCGCCATGCAGTACCATCCCGACCGCAATCCCGGCAATGCGGAGGCGGAGGAAAAGTTCAAGGAAGCGTCGGAAGCCTACAGCGTGCTTTCCGACCAGGAAAAACGCGCCCAGTACGACCGTTTCGGACACGCCGGCGTGGGCGGCGTCGATTTTTCAGCCGGTTTCCCGGATTTTGCCGACATCTTCAGCGACCTGTTCGGCTTCGGCGATATCTTCGGCACCGGCGGCCGCCGCCGCACGCGAGCGGAACGAGGTCCGGACCTGCGCGAGGACCTTACACTCACCTTTGAAGAAGCGGCCTTCGGCATCACGCGGCAGATCAAGATCCACCGTCGTGAGTCCTGTGAAACCTGCCATGGCCAGGGGAGCGAGCCCGGCCATGCTCCTGCGATGTGTTCCACCTGCCACGGGCGTGGCCAGGTGCAATATCAGCAGGGGTTCTTTGCCGTAGCCCGCACCTGCCCCACGTGTGCGGGCGTGGGGCGCGTGGTCACGCATCCCTGCCGCAAGTGCCAAGGTTCAGGGAAAGTGGTCCGTGAGCGCACGCTGGAGGTGAAGGTGCCGGCCGGAGTCGAAGACGGCACGCGGATCCGCTATGCCGGGCAGGGCGAAGCGGGCTCAAAGGGCGGCCCGCCAGGCGACCTGTACGTCGTGCTGCGAGTGAAGGAACATCCCTTCTTCGAGCGCGACGGCCAGAACCTGCACTGCGTGGTGCCCGTCTCCTTCAGCCAGGCGGCGCTAGGCGCGGAACTGAGAATCCCAACCCTCGACGGCGAGTACAAGCTGAAGGTTCCCGATGGAACCCAAACCGGCACGACCTTCCGCGTCCGCGGCAAGGGCTTGCCGGAAGTCAACGGACACGGCCGCGGCGACCTCTACGTCCACGTGCGGGTCCAGACGCCCAGCAAGCTGACGCGGCGTCAACGCGAGCTACTGGAAGAGCTGGAGTCGACCTGGCGCGTCGACAACCGCCCCGAGAGCCGCAGCTTTCTGAAGAAGATGCGCGACATCTTCGAATAGGCCGCCATGACCCGGCGCCGCTGGATCGCCGACGAGGTGGCCGGTTCGCGCGCCGCCCTGACCGGCGCCCGTGCGCGCCACCTGGCACGAGTGCTGCGCGCGCGTGTGGGCCAGGAGTTCGACGTGGTCGCCGGAGAGCGCGTGCATCGTGCGCGGGTCACCAGGGTCAGCGAAGACCGGGTGGAGTTCGACCTGGGCGAAGAACTGCCGCAAGTGGCCACGACGGGTGTCACTGTCCTGCTGGCGGTCTTCAAGTTCGACCGCATGGAGTGGGCCATCGAGAAGCTCACCGAACTGGGTGCGGCTCGCGTCGTTCCTGTGATCGCGCAGCGGACAGACGCACACCTCGCGCGCGCGGCGGTGAAGCGGGCGGAGCGCTGGAGGCGGATTGCACGACAGGCGGCACAGCAGTCACGCCGGACGTCCGCTCCCGAAGTGGAGGAGCCTCTCCCACTGCCTGACGCTCTGGCCGAGCGTTCAGGCTGCCGCATCGTCCTGGCCGAGACGGAGCACGGCCAGACACTGAAGGAAGCTCTCCGAGGGACGGATGCAGTCACGCTGGCAGTAGGTCCCGAAGGCGGCTGGACCGAAGCTGAGTTGCGCCGGTTCAGCGATGCCGGCTGGACCGCAGCTTCGCTGGGCGCCCGTATCTTGCGCGCCGAGACCGCAGCGATCGCCGCATTGGCCGTGGTGCAGGCAGAACTCGGCTGAACCACCGGGCGCGCGACTGCACCATTTCCGGGTAGTTGCCGCACGGATTACGCTCCCGCATAATTGCGGTCAGGCGTTCCCGCGAACCTTTGTGGAAGTCTCCCTGAACCAGAAGCAGCGCGAAGCGGTCGAGCACACGCACGGGCCCCTGCTGGTCCTTGCGGGTGCAGGGACGGGCAAGACCACGGTGCTGGTGGAGCGCGTGGTGCGCCTGATTGCGGAGGGACATGCCCGCGCGGAAGAGATCCTGGCCGTCACCTTCACGGTAAATGCCGCCAGCGAGTTGCAGGAGCGGGTGCAGAAGCGCCTGGGAGCGGCGAAGGCGCGCGGCCTGAGGGCGGATACGTTCCATGCCGTCGGCAACAGCGTGTTGCGCGGCCGCGGGAAGGGTTTCCGGTTGCTCTTCCGGGAGGACCTGTGGGTGTTCCTGCGACGGCGCCTGCGGGAGCTTCCGCTCGAGCGGTTCCTGCGCGCCGCGCGCCCCGGTGAGTTCCTCGATCACCTGATCACTTTTTTCGACCGCTGTCTGGAAGATCGCGTCGATGCCGCCGCCTATGAAGGCTATGTGGCGCGGCTGCGGACGGGGGAATTGCCGCTGCCGCGCATCGCCATGCCGCGCGACGCCGACCGGATCAGCGACGAAGAAGTGCTGGCGCGTTGTGAGGAGATCGCCCGCGTTTACCGCAAGGTGGAAGAGATGCTGGCGGCGGAGAATCTCGGCCTGTTTGGTCACATGGTGTCGCGAGCGGTCGAACTCCTGGAGAAGGAACCGCGGCTGCTGGCCGAAGAACGCCAGAAGGCACGGTTCATCCTGATCGACGAATTCCAGGACACCAACGTGGCCCAAATCGAGTTGGCCCAGCTCCTGGGCGGCGAGCAGAAGAACGTCTGCGCGGTGGGCGATCCGGACCAGGCCATCTACCGGTTTCGGGGAGCTTCGAGCGCAGCCTTCGAGGAGTTTCTGCGCCGCTTCCCGGGTGCGCGCGTGCTGCCGCTGGAGGAGAACCAGCGTTCCACCCAGACCATCCTGGACTGCGCCTTCGCCGCCATCCAGCGGAACCCGGCGCCGTTGCGCGCTTCGGGCGCGACGCTGGAGTTCATCCGCGAACCTCTGCGATCGGCGCGGGAAGGGCGCGCGCGCATGGCCGCGGAAACATGGAGGGAAGCGCCGGTCGAGATCGTGCTGTCCCCCAGCCCGCAGCACGAGGCCCACGAGGTGGTCCGCACCATTGCCGAGCGGAAGCGCAAGCTGAACTGCCGCTGGCGCGACTTTGCCGTGCTCTACCGCATCGTGTCGCACCGCAATGCACTGGTCGCCGAGTTCGAAGCCCAGCAAGTGCCGGTTGCGGTGGAGGGAGTGGATGTGCTGGACACCAGTGAGGTCCGTGACCTGCTGGCCATTTTGCGCGCGGCTGAAATCCCGCAGGATTCCGTCAGCCTGCTGCGAGTGGCGGCCCTGCCGCACTTCGGCCTCGAGGGTCCCCGCGTGCGCAAGGAACTGGCGGCCGCCAAGAAGCCTGACTTGCAGGCAATCCTGAAAGCGCAGCCGGGCGGTGCGGAGATTCTGGCCGCATTGGATGATGTACGGCGCAAGGCTGCGAGCGGAACACCGCTGCCGGAACTGATCGACTTCGCGCTGAAACGGTTTCATCTGGCGACGGACGCGGAACCGGTGCGCGCATTCCGGGATTTCGTCCAGCAGTGGACTGAGAAGCCCATCACCGGGGCGGGAACGCTGGCAGAGTTCCTGGAGTACCTTGGCTACTTCGTCGAGGCCGGCGGCAAGGTCACAACCACCCTGGGTGACGGAGGCGACGCTGTGCGCCTGATGACGGTGCATCTGGCCAAGGGGCTGGAGTTCGATCACGTGTACGTGATTCGCGTGACATCGAATTCCTTCCCCGTCGGCTATCGCGCACCGCTGTTCGAGTTTCCGCGTGAGTTGTCGCGCGCCCACGCCCCCGTTCCTCTGGAAGGAAAAGAACTTCACCACGAGGAGGAACTGCGCATTTTCTACGTGGCCGCCACACGGGCGAAGAATTCGCTGGTTCTCTTCGGGCCGCAGATGGGCGGAGGCAAGAAAGTGCCGGCGCAATATCTAAGGCGGCTACATGAAGACCGATCCATACGGCACCGGCTGCAGTTGCGCCACGCGCGGGAGATGCAGGTGGACCTGTTCGGCCAGGCCGCGGCCGCATCGGCCATCGAGCCGTGGATCGAGCTGCCGCCCAGGATGCCGCTAGCCGAGGCCGCGCTCAGCGCATCCGCAATCGAGACCTACCGGCGTTGCCCGCTGCGATTCAAGATCGAGCGTGACTGGAACCTTCCGGGCGAGCCCGCCCCCGCCATGGAATACGGCGCAGCCGTGCATACTGTGCTCAAGGACTTTTACAACTCGGTTCGAAGCGGAATGCCTCCGGTGCGCGAGTGGGTGCTCGATCGTTTCCGCGAGGAACTGGGAAAGGCGAAACTCGAGGACGCGCTGCAACGCGAGCTGTATGAGAGGCAAGGGGTCGAGCAGCTGACGCGGTTCTTCGATCAGGCCGCTGTCCAGCCGCTTCCGGATGTGCTCGACACCGAGCGGACGTTTCACATCGAACTCGACGGCGTGGCCGTGACCGGGCGCGTAGACCGCGTGGACCGCATCACCGGACGCCGGATCCGCATCGTGGACTACAAGACCGGCTCGCCGCGCTCGCAGGAAGACGCCGATGACAGCCTGCAGCTCTCGATCTATGCCCTGGCCGCGGCGCGCGCCTGGGAACTGGAGCCGGAGGAGATCGTCTTCTACAACCTGGAAACCAATGCCGGTGTGGTGACCTCCCGCGATGCGGATGCCTTGGAAGCCGCGGTCGAGGAGATTCACGAAGCGGCGGAGGGCATCGCGGCAGGGAACTTTCGCGCCAAGCCGGGCTTTCACTGCAAGTGGTGTCCGTATCGTGCCGTGTGTCCGGCCACCGAAGAGCGCCTGTTCCGCGCCGAGGCGGTCGCTTCCGCGGGGGTACAGTGATGCTCGAGGCTGCCCTTGTCGTCCTCACCGTCGCTGTGGTCGTGTTGCTGATGCTGCTGGTGCGCCGCGCCCCCAGGGCCGCCGACCCGGAGATCGCGCAGTTGCGCCAGGAACTGAATGTGCTGCGTGAAACCACGGATCGCAGCCTGCACAATTTCGGCACACAGCTTTCTTCGGTGGGCGCGAGCGTGAACACGGTGCTCTCGACCGTCGCAGGAGAAGTGGGGAACCGCCTGGACGCGCTCAACCAGAACCTGGCCCAGCGGCTGCATGAGAACGTGGGCGTCATGTCGGCCACTTCCAAGGCCGTGAACGACCGGATGGCCAGCGTGCAGTCCGCCTTTGCCGGTTTGCAGCGGCAGATCGGGGAGATGAGCGAGCAGGCGCGGAATCTCTCCGAAATGTCGCGTTCACTCACCGACCTGCAGCGGGCACTCTCTGCGCCCCGCTTGCGCGGCGGGTTCGGGGAAGTGCAACTGGAAGCGCTGCTCTCCCAGGTCTTCGCCCGTGACCAGTTCCAGATGCAGTACGGCTTCGCGTCCGGCGACATCGCCGACGCAGTGCTCAAGTTCCCGCAGGGCGTGGTGGCCATCGACTCCAAGTTCCCGCTGGAGAACTTCCGCCGTATGGCGGAGGGAGCGACCGACACCGAGAAGAAGGCGGCGCGCAAGGAGTTCCTGCGCGACGTGCGCCGCCGCATCGACGAGATCGCAGGCAAGTACGTGCGCCCGGACGAAGGCACGCTGCCATTCGCGCTGGCCTTCATCCCGGCGGAGAACGTGTACTACGAGGCCATCATCCGCGACGAGGACGGCAACGACCTGCATGAGTACTGCGTGGAGCGGCGCGTGTTCCCGGTCTCGCCCAACTCGCTCTATGCCTACCTGCAGACCATCGTCATCGGACTGAAAGGGCTGCAGATCAGCCGGCGCGCAGAGTCCATCCTGCGGCAGATCGATACGCTGCGCGTGGAGGTGGGAAAGTTCAGTGACGGCTACGCCACGCTGGGCAAGCACCTGAAGAACGCCGCCGACCGCTTCGACGAGGGCTCACGGCAACTGGAGCGGCTGGAGACGCGGGTGGAGTCGCTGGCCGGCAATGGCGCGGGGCAGATGCTGCTGGAACTGGAGGCCTCGGCGGACGAGCCGCGCGACAAATCCTGAAGTCTGTTGCGCAAAAAGTCAGGGGACGCCTCGCGGCGTCCCCTTGTCGTTCCGAAGAAACTCGTTAGTGTTTCTTCTTCTTGGCTTTCTTCTTGGTTGCCATTTGGACTCTATTCTCCCTTTTCTCTCTTGCGAGATTCGCAACGCTCTTCCGTTGCACTGTTTGAATGTATAGGGTCAACGCGAAGTGATGTCAAGAAAAAAAAGGAGCCACGAAGCGGCGCGAAGGCGGACGGGAGCGCTTGTGTCCGGCTCGAGCGCCGGCGGGCGAGCCGGAGCTTGCCGAAGTAGATGCAGTCGAGCGTCGGGACGACGGGGTTTTGCATCGTCGCGCGCGGAGGCGCGTCTATAATTGAAGATGGGGCGCCAGCCTTCGGAGAGTGTCGTATGCCGTCCTTAGACGAAGTGGTCATCATCTCGGCCTGCCGCACGGCGGTGGGGAAATTCCAGGGGTCTTTGGCGGACCTCAGCGCGCCGCAACTGGGCGCGATCGTGGTGCGCGAAGCGGTTTCACGCGCGAAGCTCGATCCGCAGCAGGTCGACGAGTGCATCATGGGCAACGTACTTTCCGCCGGACTGGGTCAGAATCCGGCGCGTCAGGCCGCGCTCGGCGGCGGTTTGCCCAAGGAAGTGGCGGCGATGACCATCAACAAAGTCTGCGGCTCGGGACTGAAATCGGTCGCGCTGGCGGCCCAGGCCATCCAGACAGGGAACAGCGAGGTCGTGGTGGCCGGCGGCATGGAATCCATGACCAACGCGCCGTACCTGCTCCCGCAGGCGCGCAAGGGATACCGGCTGGGCAACGCGCAGATCATCGACTCCATGGTTCACGACGGGCTCTGGGACGTGTACAACAACTACCACATGGGCCAGACCGCCGAGAACGTCGCCGAAAAATACAAAATCACCCGCCAGGAGCAGGATGAGTTCGCCGTGCACTCGCATCGCAAGGCGCTGTCTGCCACCAAGGAGTGCCGCTTCCAGGCGCAGATCGTCCCGGTGGAGATTCCCGCCAGGAAAGGCGAAGTCGTGCGCTTCGACAAGGATGAATGTCCGCGCGAAGACACGTCGCTCGAGGCGCTGGCCAAGCTGAAGCCGGCGTTCAAGAAGGACGGCACCGTGACGGCGGGCAACGCGCCGGGCGTGAACGACGGCGCTGCAGCCCTGGTGGTGACCAGCGCGCGTCGCGCGAAGGAACTGGGCGTGGAACCGATGGCGCGCATCGTGGCGCAGGCTACCAGCGGCGTCGATCCCGCCTGGGTGATGATGGCTCCGGTCGAAGGCGTGCGCCGGCTGTGGAAGAAGACCGGATGGAAACCGGATGATCCCGATCTCTACGAGCTGAACGAAGCCTTTTCGGTGCAGGCGCTGGCGGTCATCCGTGAACTGGGACTGAATCCTGAGAAAGTGAACGTGAACGGCGGCGCCGTGGCAATCGGGCATCCGATCGGGGCCAGCGGCGCGCGCATCCTGGTGACGCTGTTGTATGAGATGATTCGCCGCAACGCGCACAAGGGTGTGGCTGCATTGTGCCTGGGAGGCGGGAATTCGGTGGCGTTAGCCGTGGAGCGCTGAAGCGCCGACCCATCCTCGATGCCCAGCGACTCGCTGCGCCGGCTGCTGGACCAGTTGGAGGCAGCCAAGTCCCGTTTCGGTATGGGCCAGGCTGCGAAAGTGGAGCGGCTGCTCGCGGCGCTGGGACGTAAGCGTTTCCCCGACCCTGAAACGCTGGTTCGCTTCCATGATTCCCTCCTGTTCCTGCGCGCTTACCCTCCTAGCCCCGCCGTGCTGCGCCGGACGGAAGGCCTGCTGAACGATTTCTGGCGGAGAGTGCAGGTTCTTAGGTCAGCGGGCGCCGATCTTTCTCTTTTCCAGGATGAGAAGTTTTCCGGAGTTGCCGGCACGTGGCTGGAGGACACGCTCAACTTCGACGTCGTTCGTTGGCTCGCTCGCCGGTTTCCGGGACGGGTAACGATCCAGTGGGATCAGCATGAGCAGGAGCAACGGCTGGCAGCTACGTGGCCCCGCTTTGTTCCGTTGCTGGAAGAGGATTCGTTCGTCGAAGCGGATGTGCCCTACCGGACCTGGCTGCGTGCTGCGCGCGGCCGCGAGCCGGAATTGGCATGGTTGCTCGAACGATTTGACCGGCTGGCGCTCAGCGGAGAAGAGAAGTCCGAACTCTACGACGCGCTCGAGCTGCCGGTGCGGTGGGAACTGGGCAACCTGCGAGCCTCGCGCACACGCAACTGGCGGAGACCGGCGCGCGTCTTCTACCACCGTGAACCGCTGATTCGTCGCCGCGATGTTTCGCTTGCCCGCGAACTGGCCTCCCCGCCAATACCCGTGCGCAGGCTTTCACGTCGCCGCGGAGAGGAAGTGCAGCACCTGATCCGCGAGGTCATGGCCGTGCGCTACCGGCAACTCTACGGCACGACGCTCGGCGACGCTTCGCGGGTCTTCCAGGCAGACATCGGCCGGGGCGCGCAGATTTTTCTCTGGGGCCTTCCGCCCGAGCGGCGGCTTCCCCTGCGCGGCTACCTGGCCGGCTTCACGCTGAAGAACGGCGTTCCCGTCAATTACATCGAGGCCATCGGTTTGTTCGAATGGGCGGAGATCGGCTTCAATACCTTCTACGCTTACCGCGACGGCGAGTCCGCCTGGCTCTACGCGCGGACCTTGCGCCTGCTCTGCCAGCTGCTGGGGTTACGCTGCCTCTCGGTGTATCCCTACCAGTTGGGTGCCGGTAACGAGGAAGCCATCGAGTCGGGCGCGTTCTGGTTTTACTGGAAGCTGGGGTTTCGTCCTGGGCGTCCGGACCTTCGGGCGCTGGCGGAGCGCGAAGCCCGCAAGATCCTCGCCCAGCCCGGCTACCGCAGCCCGGCCCGGACGCTGCGCCGGCTGGCCCAGGGCCACGTTTTCTATGACTTGCCGGGAGCGGAGCCCGGAGCCTGGCGCCGCTTCCAGATGCGCCGCCTGGGATTCGCGGTGAATCGCCGCATGGCCCGCGACTTCGACGGTGACGGCGCCACCATGCGTCGCCAACTGACGGCGCTCGTCGCTCGCTGGCTTGGCGTTCGGCTGGACCGCTGGCGGGATTGGGAGCGCCGAGCGTTCGAGAATTTCGCGCTGGTTCTGGCACTGGTTCCGGACGTAGGACGCTGGTCGCAGGAGGCTAAGCGCGAGATGGTGCGTATCGTTCAGGCCAAGGTGGCCGGTGACGAGCGGCGGTACATGCGCCTGCTTCAGCGCCATGCCAGACTGCGCCAGGCGATTCTGCGGCTGGGGAGCGGGCTGGCAGCTTGAGGGAAGGCTGGCGCGGTGAGGGAACCATGTTCGATGCCGAAACGTACCGACGGTAAGATCACTGCTGGTGGGTGAGGTGCGCCGATGCTTCCAGTCTCACGCCGTTCGCTGATGCGGTCGTCCGCGATCGCTGCCCTGGCTCTGTGCGTGCCCGAGGTATGGCCGCAGGGTTCCCGGGTCCTCCGCGACACGCAGCAACCGATTGGACCAGCCGGCGCCGGTGTGGTCACCGACTTCCTGGATGAAATCCGGCTGTCGCACGCTTACACGGTAGAGTGCGCGCAGGCCATGGCGGAGCCGCGTTACAGCCTTCGTCCCACGCCCGACATGCGGACTTTCGGACAGCAACTGGTGCACATCGCCGAATCCGTGCAGGCCATCTACGAGATGTTCATCGAGGAAAAGGCGAAGCCCGCACAGGTCTTCAGCGAAGCGGGCCAGGAATCTGTGCCATCCAAGATCCTGGTGGTCGCCAAGCTGCATGAGAACTTCGGATACGTCGAGCGGGCGGCGCTGCGGCTGGACGGCGGAACGCTGGAGGACTCCGTGCCCATGTTCGGCGGCCGCCCTATGACCAAACGCCGCGTGCTCCGCTACCTGCTGGACCACGCGACGCATCACCGCGGCCAGATTATTGTGTACATGCGCCTGGCCGGCGCCCGGCCGCCACAGTACCGGGCGTGATGCCGCGCGGCGCACTCGGGCCCTATATACTGAAAGCTTGCGGCATTTGTCCCCTCAAGAACTGCCAGCACGGCAGTACACCACGACACGCCTGCGTTCCTCCGCACGTCTTCTGCGGGCGGGCCTGCTGACCGTCCTGCTGTTCCCACCAGGCGCCACAGCCGTTGAGCTGAAGCAGGAAACGGTACGGGCTTTTGACCGCTACGTGCGCCTGACCGAGGCCAGGATCGCCGGCGAGGTTGCCTCCGACAAGACCTTCCTCTGGATCGACACTCTGCCAGCCGAACGCAAGAAGCCGGCGTACCAGCAAGTCCGTCAGGGGCAGATGATCATCGAGCGGATGAAGACTCTGGATGGCGGCCAAGAGATCGATGTCCCGGGCGGCATCATCCATCACTGGCTGGGCATGGTGTTCATTCCCGGCGTCAGCCTGCAACAGACCCTGGCGCTGGTCCAGGACTACGATCATCACGATCGCTACTACAAGCCGGACGTGATCGCCTCCAAGCTCCGCGCGCGCAACGGCAACGACTTCAAAGTCTTTCTCCGCTTCTACAAGAAGAAGCTGATCACCGTGGTGATGGACACCGAGCACGACGTGCACTACTTCCCGCTGGATGAGAGACGTGTGCATACCCGCTCCTATGCAACACGAATTGCCGAGGTGGCGGATTTCGGCGAGCCCGGCGAACACGAGAAGCCGGTGGACGATGGCGGAGGCTTCCTGTGGCGGCTGAACTCCTACTGGCGGTTCGAGGAGCGCGACGGCGGCGTGTATGTGCAGTGCGAGGCTATTTCGCTGACCCGTGACATTCCGGTGCTCGTCAGCTGGCTGGTCAAACCCTTCGTTACCAGCGTCCCCCGCGAACTGCTTCAGAACACGCTGGCTAATACCCGCGCCGCCCTGGTCCATTGAGGGGCAGCCCCTGTACCTGCCATCGTCCTTCCGGACAATGCCCAGCCCCGTCCAACCGCCCCATTGACAGTACCGCTGGATAAAGTCAGACTTCGTGCACACCCTCCGCCAGTAGCATCCTCCCCATGGCGCACATACAGGAGGTTCTAATGAATCGCCGTGCTACGGCTGCAATCTTCACGTCCATTCTTCTAGTTTCGGGGGTTGCGGCCCTGGGGCAACAGCCGATTGCCCCGGGCCGGATCAAGGTGTACCTTGCATCGCCCAACGTCTCGCCGCCGTTGCGGCACCTGCCGCCCCTTTCGGACAAGCGTGTGCCGCGGGAGATGCCCATCCGGTTCCCTCATCCTGCGGCTCCGGGCACACCTGCACCTGACCCTGCTTTGCAGGACACGGCCGGACCCGCGGTCGCCACGTCCACCGGTTTCGGTTTCGATGGGATTGGGGTGGGATTGGGGACGTACTCGCCCAGCTCTGCACCTCCGGATACCAACGGCGACGTCGGCGCCACGCAGTACGTGCAATGGGTGAACACGTCGTTCGCCATCTTCGACAAGGCGACGGGTGCGCTGCTGTACGGTCCAGCCGCCGGCAACACGCTGTTTGCCGGCGTCGGCGGGCCCTGCCAGAACGATAACGATGGCGACCCTATCGTGCAGTACGACCAGCTCGCCAACCGCTGGGTCCTGACGCAGCTTGCCGGAGTGGATTCAGGCCCTCCTTATTACCAGTGCGTCGCGGTGTCCATGACTTCGGATGCCACGGGCTCCTACTGGCGCTACGTTTGGGCGATTGACGACCTGAATGACTATCCGAAGCTGAGCGTCTGGCCGAACGCCTACTACCTGACGTTCAACCGGTTCCTGTTCGGCATCCTGTTCTCGGGCGCCAGTGCCTGCGCTCTGGAGCGCAGCGACATGCTCATCGGGCAGCCGGCCTGGATGATCTGCTACAACCTCAGTTCTTCCTACGCCAGCCTGCTTCCCGGCGATCTCGACGGAAACAACCTGCCGCCACCCGGGGCGCCGGGATTGTTCTTCAACCTGGGGACCAATTCCGTGAACCTTTGGCGGATGCAGCCTGACTTCGTCACTCCGGACAACACCACGCTGACCGGCCCGATCAACATCCCGGTGGCGGCATTCACCCGTGCCTGCGCGCAATCGTGCGTTCCACAGCCCAATACCAGCCAGAGGCTCGACGCCCTCGGCGACCGTCCCATGTACCGCCTGGCTTATCGCAACTTCGGCGACCATGAATCGCTGGTGGTAAATCACTCCATCGTGGCGGGAAGCAGCATCGGGGTACGCTGGTACGAGATCCGAAATCCCTTCGGAAGCCCGGTTGTGTTCCAGCAGGGAACCTTCGCGCCGGACAACGAGTACCGCTGGATGGGGAGCATCGCCATGGACGCGGCGGGCAACATCGCGGTGGGTTACAGCGTTTCGAGCGGTGTTACGCGGCCGAGCATCCGTTACACCGGACGCGTGGCTTCCGACCCGCTGGGGACGATGCAGGGCGAGACCGCCATCATCGACGGCACGGGCTCGCAGCTTCCCAGCTTGAATCGCTGGGGCGACTACAGCAGCATGACGGTGGATGCGGCCGACGACTGCACGTTCTGGTACACCACCGAGTATCTGAAAAACGACGGCACCTTCAACTGGAGCACTCGCATCGCTTCCTTCAGCTTCCCGGGTTGTGCCGCGCCACCGGCCTCCCCGCCGAACGCTCCGTCTGGTCTCCTGGCCGCCGGCACGTCCAGCAGTCAGATCGACCTGGCCTGGACGGACAACTCGGACAATGAGGACGGCTTCCGCGTCGAACGCTGCACGGGCACGGCTGCCTTCTGCGATGCCAGTCCCGGCAACTTCAGCCAGATCGTCCAACTGCCGGCGAACTCCAACGCCTACAGCGACACCGGCTTGAGCGCCTCCACCACCTTCGCCTATCGCGTGCGCGCGTTCAACGGCGCCGGAGACTCGGGTTACTCGAACACGGCGGAGGCCAGCACGCAAGCGCCTCCTCCACCGCCCAGTCCACCCGCGGCACCGAGTGGACTCTCTGCCGTGGCCGGCAGTTCGGGTAACAGCCGCTTCGTGAATCTGAGCTGGACGGACAACTCCAACAATGAGGACAACTTCACCCTCGAGCGCTGCCAGGTCAACAAGAACGGAGTGTGCAACTTCACCGTGATTGCTACCTTGGCAGTGAACTCCACGGCCTACACGGATAACGGCGTTTCGCGGCGCAAGGCCTACCGCTATCGGATCAAGGCCCGCAACAGCGTCGGCGATTCGGCCTACTCCAATACCGCTCAGGTGACAACGCCGTAACTGGTAGCATTCCGACGACGCGGCCAGCCCAAGTGGCCGGCCGCACGGCGTTACGAGCGGCCAGGTCGAGTCCGGGCGCGAACTTAAGAGCAGGCAGCGGGCTTTGCTCCGGTCGCGTCTCGGGCTATACTCCGCATTCTGCTGTACGGGCCCCTTGCGGCGCATTCCGCGCCGGATACATGCTTTTCAAGACTCTCAGCGCCGCCGTGTACGGCATCGACGCTTCGATCATCGAAGTCGAGGTCGACGTTTCCGGCATCAAGCTGGGTGAAGACCACTTCACCACCGTCGGCTTGCCTGACGCCGCCGTGCGCGAGAGCCGCGAGCGTATCCGCGCTGCTCTGAAGAACTGTGGATACGACATCCCGCCCACGCACATCACCGTCAACCTGGCGCCGGCGGATATCCGGAAAGAAGGCTCCGGTTTCGATCTGCCCATGGCGCTGGGCATCCTGGGCTGCTACGGTGCCTTGCTTCGTAAGGAGCTTCCGGAATGGGTGCTGGTGGGGGAACTTTCCCTCGACGGAGGTGTGCGCGGCGTGCGCGGCGCACTGCCCATCGCCGTGGCGGCGCGCGCCAAGGGCATCGGCAACCTGGTCGTCCCGGAGGTCAACGCACGCGAAGCGGCGGTGGTCTCGGGCGTCCAGGTGTATCCCGTGCGTTCGCTCATGGACGTGGTGGGCCTGCTCAATTCCGGCAACGGTTCACCGCTGCGCGTCGACCCCGAAACGCTCCTCAACCAGGCAGGCCGGCACGCCGTAGATTTCCGCGATGTGCGCGGACAACAGACCGCGAAGCGGGCGCTCGAGGTAGCCTGCGCCGGCGGGCACAACATCCTGATGATCGGCCCGCCGGGGTCGGGCAAGACCATGCTGGCCAAGCGCGTGCCGACCATCCTCCCGCCGCTCACCTTCGAAGAGGCGCTTGAGACCACCAAGATCCACAGTGTTGCCGGCGTGCTGGAGCCGGGCGCCGGGTTGGTGGCGACGCGGCCCTTTCGCGCGCCGCACCACACGATCTCGGACGCCGGATTGATCGGTGGCGGCATGATCCCGCGGCCCGGCGAAGTGTCCCTCGCCCATCACGGAGTACTCTTCCTGGACGAACTGCCCGAGTTCCCGCGCAACGTGCTGGAAGTGATGCGACAGCCGCTGGAGGACGGCACGGTCTCCATCGCGCGCGCGGCCATGTCGCTCACGTTCCCGGCGCGCTTCATGCTGGCCGCCGCCATGAATCCGTGCCCGTGCGGTTACTTCAACGACCGCACCCGCGAGTGCCACTGCACACCGGCCATGATCCAGCGCTATGTGTCGAAGATTTCCGGGCCGCTGCTCGACCGCATCGATATTCACATCGACGTGCCCGCGGTGAATTACAAGGAGTTGCGTGGCGGTGCGGCGCCGGAGGGCTCCGATGAGATCCGCCGCCGCGTGGAACGCGCGCGCGAAGTGCAGATCAACCGCTTCGCTGCCGCCGGCGAGCGCATCTTCTCCAACGCGCAGATGGCTCCCAAGCAGATCCGCACCTACTGCGATCTTTCTACCGACAGCGAGCGCATGCTGGAGCGCGCCATCGAGCAGCAGGGCCTGAGCGCGCGTGCGCACGACCGCATCCTCAAGGTCGCGCGCACCGTCGCCGACCTGGAGGGCGCGCCACACATCCTGCCCAAGCACATCGCCGAGGCCATCCAGTACCGCACGCTCGACCGCACGTTCTGGGCGTAGGCGTGTCGAGTGCGGAACTTGCCTCCGCGCCGGTCCTGTGACCGCGTCCTGGTCGCCCGCCTTGCGTTTCTCCACCGTCTGCTCGAGTTCGGCGTAGGTGGCGGTGCGCCCGTGCGCGCTGAGACGCAAGGCGCTCAGGACGAACCGGCCTGCAAAGAGGCCCGAATGTATGAATGCTGTCGCAGACGGCAGACTGCAGGGCGCTGGGAGTAGGGAAGGCGGTCCTTGGGGTGGGAGGAAAGCGGTCAGGTAGAATGTCGCCGGTGGCCTACAGTTCGCAACAAGTACGCGTGCTGCTGGTTCTCACGCTGCTGAATTTCGTCAACTACATCGACCGCCAGGTCGTGTTCCCGCTGTTTGGACCCATCAAGGAAGAGTTTCTGCTCAGCGACCAGCAACTGGGACTGCTGGGCACGGTGTTCACGCTGGTGCATGCTCCCCTCAACGTGCTGCTGGGATACGCCGCCGACCGAGCTTCGCGTCCGCGCATCATGACGGTGGGAGTGCTGTTCTGGAGCGCAGCCACGTTCCTGAGCGGCCTGGCCGGATCGTTTCGGTCCTTGCTCGTCGCGCGAGCCCTGGTGGGTGTGGGTGAGGCTGCCTACGGGCCTGCCGGTACCGCCATGCTCACGGGGGCTTTCCCGAAAGACTTGCGTGCCCGCGTGCAGGGTTTCTTCAACGTGGGCATGTTCATCGGCGGGGCGGCCGGGCTCGCCGTGGGAGGATTGATTGCCGACCGCCTGGGCTGGCGCCCGGCGTTCTTCCTGGTCGGCCTGCCGGGATTCGTGCTGGCCGCGTTCCTGTATCGTTTGCCGGATGTTCCGCGACCGCCGCGCGTGCACGCGGTGCCCTTTCGGCATCTGTTACGTGTGCCCGCCTACCTCACCATGCTGGTCAGCGGCTGGTTCGTCACCTTTGCCGCCCAGGCCTACGTCACCTGGGGCACGGAATTCGTAGTCCGCTACCAGGGATTCACCCTGAGCCAGGCGGGCGTGAGCCTGGGCGCCATCGTGGTGGGTGCCGGAATACTCGGCGTGATGACCGGCGCATGGCTCGCCGATCTCTTTGCTCGCGTCTGGCCCTGGGGACGCGTGGCCGTGGTGCTGGCCGGATTCCTGCTGGCGTCGCCGCTGGTGCTGGGTGCGCTGCACACCACAGACAAAGCGACGTTCCTCGCGCTCTTCTTCGTGGGCACGTTCTTCATGAGCTGGTATCACGGACCGGTAATCGCCATCATCCATGACCTGGTACCGGAGCGCGCTCATGCGACTGCCGTCGGTGTGACGTACTTTCTTGTAAACTTTTCCGCCCCCGCCCTCGCACCGTGGCTGGTGGGCGGGATCGCCGATCGTTACGGACTGCTGGCGGGAATGCATGCTGCTCTGGGCGCGCAGCTCGTCGGCGGCCTCCTCTATCTGCTGGTGATTTATTTCATCCGGCGCGATGGGCTGAAGCATCCAGTGCTGGCCGCCTATCACGCTCCGACGATCCCGGCGGTCCCATCGACAGGCAACAACCCATGAATCGCGTATTGTTTTGTCCACCGACTTATTTCGACGTTCTGGAAGTGAAAAATCCGTTCATGCAGAACGCGGCCCCGGTGGACAAGAACTTGGCGATGCGTCAGTGGGAAGAGGTACGCAGAGCGTTTTCTCGGGTCGGCTTCACGCTTGAGACCATCGAGCCCGTACCCGGCCTTGAGGATATGGTTTTCTCCAACAACCCGGTCTTCGTCGGCGTTCACGCGGACGTCGGCCCGTTTGTGGTGCCCAGTCGCATGCGACACCCCTCGCGCCAACCCGAGGTGTCGCATTACGTCGCCTGGTTCCGCGCCCGCGGGTACCGTGTCGTTGAACTGGACTACGGCGAGGAATACCTCGAGGGCCACGGCGATCTCCTTTGGGACGCGAACTTCACCCACGTCTGGGCCGGCCACGGCTTTCGCTCCACCCGCGGCGGTGTGCAGAAGTTCACAGCAGTCATGGACGAGATGGGCATCGAGGTCGTACCCCTCGAACTCGCCGACCCCCGCTTCTACCATCTCGACACCTGCCTGGCTCCGCTGGCGCCGGGCGCAGTCCTTATTTATCCCGGGGCTTTCACAGACACGGCATTGCGGGCGATTCGGCGTAAGTCCTTGCGGATCTACGAGGTCAACCTGGACGAGGCACTGCGCTTTGTTTGTAATGGAGTATCGGCAAACCGGTCCTTTATTACTCCACAGTTAACTCCCAGCCTCAAGTTCGCCCTGCTGAACGAGCGTCTGGAGCCGTTGTGCGTTGCCACATCCGAGTTCGAGAAGTCGGGCGGGAGCGTGTGCTGCCTAAAACTATTTTTAGAATGAATAACTTACAGGCCGCAGAAAAAGCTTGACCCAGCCTCGGTATGGCCCTACTCTAGTGCCCTAAGCTCTGGTTCCCCAACAGCTTTTCCAAAATCCAGGGAGGGGAGCCAAGATGTTCCTCCAAACAGCAACTTTTGGCGAGGTTCTCCCATCTAACTGGGCGACAGCAGATTATCGACACCCCAGCGGGGAATGTTTGACGAAAGTCAGGCCCTCCGCTCAAGGTTCACCAAGACAAGCTGTTCGGAAGCATCAGGAGTTGAGAGGAGGTTTTACTTATCATGCGTTCTGATCTGGTGTACGACGCGCTGCGCACAGTGAATAACCGCTATGTGCTGTGCCAGCTGGCGTCGAAGGCCACCCGTCGGTTCCATCGTCCTGCCACGCGTGTGCAGGAGACCATGAATGAAGTGCTGGGCCGCCTGGCCGATGCGCCTGCCGCCGAGCGGGTGATGGCCTGGCCGGAGAACCATCCCGGAGCGGAGCGTCGCGCGGCGTAACCCGCCGCGCGCCCCCCTTTTTTCTGCTTTTCGTTCGGCTTCCCATTTTCCACTCTTCCTTCCTGAAAACCTGAACTTCGCAGGGGATCATGACCATCGCAGAACTGAAAGAAAAAAACATCCAGGAACTCACCCAGATTGCGCGTGGGCTTGAGCTGCCCGGCGCCGGAGGCCTGCGCAAGCAGGACCTGATTTTCAAGATTCTGCAGGCACAGAGCGAGAAAGAAGGTCACATTTTCGCCGAGGGCGTGCTGGAGATCCTGCCGGACGGCTACGGCTTCCTGCGCTCGCCTGATTACAACTACCTGCCGGGCCCGGACGACATCTACGTCTCGCCTTCGCAGATCCGCAAGTTCGACCTGCGTACCGGCGACACCATCAGCGGGCAAGTGCGCCCGCCGCACGAGGGTGAAAAGTACTTCGCCCTGGTGAAGATCGAAGCGGTGAACTTCGAGTCACCCGAGGAAGCCCGCAACAAGGTCCTGTTCGACAACCTGACCCCTCTCTATCCGGAAGAGCGCGTGAAGCTGGAGACCACGAAAGACAACATCTGTGCCCGCGTGATGGACCTGCTCACGCCCATCGGCAAGGGCCAGCGGGGGCTCATTGTTTCCCCGCCGCGCGCCGGCAAGACCATGCTGCTGCAGAACATCGCCAACTCCATCACGACCAATCACCCCGAGGTTGTGCTGATCGTGCTGCTCATTGATGAGCGCCCCGAGGAAGTCACCGACATGCAACGTTCGGTCAAGGGCGAAGTCATATCGTCCACGTTCGACGAGCCTGCTGCTCGCCACGTGCAGGTGGCAGAAATGGTGATTGAGAAGGCCAAGCGCCTGGTCGAGCACCGGAAGGACGTGGTCATTCTGCTCGACTCCATCACCCGCCTGGCGCGGGCCTACAACACCGTGGTACCGCCGTCGGGGAAGATCCTGTCGGGCGGAGTGGATTCGAACGCCCTTCAGCGCCCCAAGCGCTTCTTCGGCTCCGCCCGCAACATCGAAGAGGGCGGCTCACTGACCATCGTGGCCACGGCCCTGGTCGACACCGGCTCGCGCATGGACGACGTGATCTTCGAGGAGTTCAAAGGCACGGGCAACATGGAGATCATCCTGGAGCGCAAACTGGTGGACAAGCGCGTCTTCCCGGCCATCGACATCCAGCGCTCCGGCACGCGCAAGGAAGAATTGCTCATCCCCAAGGATGATTTGGCTCGCATCTGGGTGCTGCGCAAGGTGCTGAACCCGCTCTCGCCGGTCGAGGCCATGGAGCTGCTCATCGACAAGCTGGGCAAGACCAAGGCCAACAGCGAGTTCCTCGGCAACATGGCTTCGCTGTAGAACGAAGCTAGCCGGCAGCGCATTCGGTTCGCCGCGGTGCGCGCCCGCGCCCCATGTAATCGAAGCCTGCAGCCACGGCTTCGTCCGGATCGTAAACATTGCGTGCGTCTAAAAGCACGCCGCCCTTCATCGGCCGGCGGAGCTCTTTGAGGTCGAGACTCCGAAATTCATTCCATTCCGTCAAAATGGCGGCCGCGTCGGCTCCGGAACATGCGACGAACGGGCTGTCATGAAAACTCAGAGAAGCATGGGTCAGGTTGCGGGCTGCCTCCTGGTTCGCCTGCGGGTCGTGCGCACGTACCGTCGCCCCGGCTTCGAGCAGCCGCCTCACAAACTCCAGGGCCGGCGACTCACGCACATCATCCGTGAACGGCTTGTAGGAAAGACCGAGCACCGCCACCGTCTTCCCGCGGAGCGCTCCCAGCTTCCTTTCCAGCCGCGCCACAAGCTGCGGCACGATGGCGCGGTTGCTCTGTGGGATCGATTCCGCCAGGGGCAGCGAGCAGCCCAACCCGCGGGCCATTTCCGCCAGTGTCCGCGTGTCCTTGGGCAGGCAAGAACCGCCGAAGCCCGGTCCCGGGTGCAGGAACTTCGGTCCGATGCGCTTATCCAGACCCATGGCGCGTGCGACAGCGTGCACGTCAGCCCCGGTGGCCTCGCACAGCGTGGCCATTTCGTTGATGAACGTGACTTTTGTAGCCAGGAACGCGTTGGTGGCGTACTTGATCAGCTCGGCCGTTTCGTGGTCCACGATTACGAAGGGCGTTTCCAGCAGGTACAGGTGCTGATAGATCTCACGCAGCAGGTGAATGGCCTTCTCCGACGTGCTGCCCAGGATGACGCGATCCGGCCGCATGAAGTTATCGATGGCCGCCCCTTCGCGCAGGAATTCCGGGTTGGATACCACGTCGAAGGCCGCTCGCGTCCGCGCCTGCACGTGGCTGCGCCAGCGAGCCGCCGTGCCTACCGGTACAGTGCTCTTGATGACCAGCACCTTGTAAGCATCCAGGCAGTGCGCGATTTCTTCGCCGGCCTGGAACAGCGGGCCCAGGTTGGGCTTGCCCTCGCCGCCATCCTCGGTCCCGACGGCCAGAAAGATGGCCGAGGCGCGCCTGACCGCTGACGGCAGGTCGTCGGTGTAGCTGAGTCTTCCCGCGCGTTGGTTCTTGTGGGCGAGCTCCTCCAGACCCGGCTCGTAGAAGGGCATCGTCCCCTTTTCCAGATCGGCCACCTTGGAGGTCACATTGTCCGCGCCCCATACGTGATGCCCAAAGTCCGCCAGACACGCCGCTACCACTAGGCCCACGCGCCCCATTCCGATCACGGCAAGTTCCACGAAGATCCTCTCCCGCAACGAGCAAGCGGAAGATTCTAGCAGAGCGCATCGAATGTCTTGGGCATGGTAATGCTGCTCTACGACAGCCCATCACGAGTTCAATTTCGGCCCAACGGTCTTAGTTTCCGGTCCTTTCCTTGCCGGACCACAGGACGTAGGAGACCCCAGCGGAAAAGGAATACCCAGTGCGTGTGCCGAGTTGTGGAGCGTTCGAAGGGAAGAATCGGTAAACGCCAAGATTGTATGGTGCGATCCGAATGCGCCGATGGACGTCCACCTCCAGTCGGGTCCTCACGCCTTGGAGACCGTTCGTATCGTCACTGCCCCTGAGCAGATACTGCGCGAAGATGCGTGAAGGATGCTTGCCGACCCTGAACTCTACTGCCCCGCCGATTAACGGATGCGTGGTGCCTTTTTGAAACTGCGAGGTTACCAAGTTTCCGCGCGTGACCCCGCCGCCGAAGAGCAACCGTTTCACCCGGAAGTAGGCCTCCAGGTCCCCGCCGGTCGAGTAACCGTTGCCGGTTTGAAGCTTGTTTCCAGTTCGATAGAATGCGCTGCCGCGCACATACAGCTTCTTCGCGTTCAATTCCGGTGTCACGGCGAAGGTCAACTCCGGGTTCTCGTAACCAAGATTCTGATTAAATCGAATGCCGATCTCCGTGCGAATCTGGAATGGTGCTTGGCCAAATACTGACTGTCCCTGACCGTGCAGCGCGTTAGACACCAAAATTAGAGATGCCAGCACGAATACCTTGGTGGGATCCATAAGCCCTCTCTGTAGTCGCGTCTGCTGATCGAATCCGCGAGATGGTCTTGAGGAACCTAAGCGCTGAGCGCCATGCTCACGGTGATTGTTGAAGTGAAGTGCAATCTGTGTGCCAGTGGCCGGAAAAGACCTTTGTGCTTAAACGGTTTGACGCAAGCAGGTTACGACGCTTGGTGAAGCTCCGCTTCCAAGGATTACGTGTGTGAGACCGGGGCCAAACTGACCCGACTCGGGAATACAAGCCTATTCTGGGAAAATCCTGACCCACTTCTTGCCTCGGCGACTAGGAAGTCACTTAAGCCGCGCTGGGGCACCGGCTACTCCTAAGGCATTTCGCTAAATGGTTGATGCATAAGCTACTTAGTTCTATTCTGCTGCAACTTTCCCCAGTCTTCTTCGATGTTCCGAAACCGGAACGCCTGCCCAAAATCGACAAGCCTGACTTCCCTCACGAATAAGATTTCCCAAAATGGCACGTAACGGTCGGGAGGGCGACGTCATGGTGGATAGGTGGCATTCCGAAGGCGTAGTAGGTGTCTTGGTGAGCAACTCTCCGGAGATGAACAAGGTCTATGGCATCATCTCCAAGGTCGCTTCCAGCAGCGTTCCAGTTTTGATCCAGGGCGAGAGCGGCACGGGCAAGGAACTGGTGGCCCGCTCCATCCATTTTTCCGGCTCCTACCGCGACAAGCCCTTCATCCCGGTGGACTGCGGGGCGCTGGTGCCCACGCTCATCGAAAGCGAGCTCTTC
>DATMAB010000004.1 GCA_035573675.1 Terriglobales bacterium | reverse complement strand
ACTTGTTCCCAGCTGGGATGAAAATCACAGCCTACAATCATCATGCGAGGGCTCCTTCCTCCCCAGCAGCCTTGGTCCTTAACCAAAGACTACCGGGTCGAGTCGGAGCCTTCGCTGTTATCCAATCAACGTTCGCGCCCGATGTTGGCGCGTACCTAGGGGTATTGGGTGATGGTCCGTTTCCCCACGTCTCCGCGAAGAGCGTCGCGTAGACATGGGGCACCGTCAGGTTCTTGGAGAAACTAGCACGGCTTGCTCTGAAGCCTGGGTGGCGAATGGGTCCCGTTCCGAATTCGGAAATGCCGTTTCCGCCGTGGCGCTGAGGTCGAAGCGGGCGGGGATGGGGCCGAGCAGGTGCCAGGCGTCGCGATACTTTTCGAAGCGGCCGCGACTGCGAGACCGGTGGGGAAAGACCCAGAAGCTGCGGCGGCGAGAGAGAGCACGGGCGGGAATGACGTACCAGGCGTCCTCGGGGACGACGTAGCCGATGACAAAGTCGAGCTCGGAGCTTTCGTAGGGGACCTTGCCGAGGGGCGCGCCGCGCTGAGCGCTGATGCGGTAGGTGCCGTGCTGACGGCGCCAGACGGATTTGACCTGGACGCGGCTGAGGCGGCCGGCGGCGTCGACGAGAAAATCGTAGCGGGAAGAGTCGCCGTAAACGCGGCCGACCTTGAGACCGAGGGAGAGGGCGCGGGAGAGGAACTGCAGTTCGGCCCATTCGCCCTTGAGCTTGGCGAGGGACCTTCGGACATAAGACATAACGGTACCGTCCCGTGTTTACTGTAGGATATTGTACGAGAGATAAGTATCCGTGTCAATGGATAGCTTTTAGTTAGGAGTGCCCCCCGTGGCCGACGGTGCACCGCGTTCGCGCACGCTGTTGACGCGTACGTGGGTGTGTTGGGTAACGGTTCGTTTTCCCACGTCTCCGCGAAAAGCATCGCGGAGACATGGGGTACCGTCAGGCAGGGAAAGACCGCGTGCTAGTCGGTGATGATGACCAGGGGGACGCTTCGGCGGTTGTCCAGCCAGAAGCGGCCGCGGTCGTCCACCCAGAGGCGGTTGCCGTTATCGATGACGTACCAGCCGCGGAAGTCGGTGGGCACGCGCACGATCCAGAAGCGGTTGTTGGCCAGCGGGTAGCGGACCAGCACCGAGCGGCGCAGGAAGGCCGGCGTACAGCCGTATTTCTTGGCCTGGCCGGGCGGCAGGTTGCAGTTGCCCCAGCCCACCTTGCGGCCGCGGCTCCAGCCCGGAGGATGATCGAACCCGCTACCGAAGAAGGCCACGTTGCGGGTGCGCACCGGGCGCTGGGTCACGATCACGGCGCGTCCGCGATGACGGCGGTCCCGATGACCGTCCCAGCGGCGGACCACTACGCCCTTGCCCTTTCCTCTGCCCCTGCCGTTGTTGTGCGCCAGGGCGGGGGCGGCCGTCGAGACAAAGAATCCCAGTAGCAGAATAAGAGTGCTGAGGAGTCTCCAACGCATGAGCACCTCCTCGTTAGTTAGATGCGGGAAAGCAGTGGTCAGTGGTCAGTGGCCAGTTGCCAGTTGCCAGTCGCCAGCAGTCAGTACCTAGTAGCCGGTGGCCAGCGGCTGGCGACTGGGAACTGAGAACTGCCTCTGCGAACTGAGAACTGCCTCGTGACCGGCGTCACTTTCAGCACCCTGCGCGGAAGGCCTATCATCTAATGATAAGGAGAGAAGATATGGCAATTGCAACCGCACCAAGCGCTATCAAGACGGTCACCCTCCGGACGTTCGCCACCCGCATCGATATCCCCGAGAAACAGCGGGCCGCGCTCATCGCGCTGCTGAACGCGCGGCTGGCGGACACCATCGACCTGAAGACGCAGGCCAAATACGCCCACTGGAACGTGAAGGGAGCGCAGTTCCAGCAATTGCATGAACTGTTCGACCGGATCGCCACGAACCTGGAAGCCCACAGCGACCTGCTCGCCGAGCGCGTCACGGCGCTGGGGGGAGTGGCCAACGGCACGGCGCGGCAGGCGGCGTCGGCGAGTTCGCTCGCCGAGTATGAACTGGACGCCGTGGCCGGCGCCGATCATGTGCGCGCCCTGGCAGAGCGCCTGGCCAAACTGGCGGCAGCGGTGCGCGCGGCGATCGATGAGAGCGACCGGCTGGGCGACAAGTCCACCGCCGACGTGTTCACGGAAATCTCGCGCGCGGCGGACAAGGACCTGTGGTTCCTGGAAGCGCATTTACAGCAGTAGTCAGTGGCCAGTGGTCAGTGGCCAGTTTCCCCCCCATGTCTGCGCGGAAAAGCATTGCGCAGACATGGGGCACCGTCAAAGCCGTTTCTCGGTTAGGGTTTCTCGTTTCCCGCGGGCTCTCCGGTACAATGCTGAGTTTCCGGTGAGTCCATGGACCTGAAGGAAACCTTTCTTCCACCGCCGCATTTCCAGGAAACTGCCTCTATCCGCTCGATGGAGGAGTACGAGCGGCTGTACGCGGAAGCGCAGCGCGATCCCGAAGCGTTCTGGGCGGAGCGCGCTCGCAGGTTGCACTGGTTCGCGCCGTGGCAGAAGGTGCTGGACTGGTCGACGCCGCCGTTCGCGAAATGGTTCGTGGGCGGGAAGACGAACGTGGCGTACAACTGTCTGGACCGGCACCTTTCTTACCCCACGTCTGCGCGGAAAAGCGCCGCGCAGACACGGGGCACCGACCAAGGTCCGTTCGACACCAACATCATTTCCAGGAACAATCAGGCGGCGATCATCTGGGAGGGCGAGAACTTCGAGCAGCGCATCCTGACGTATCAGGAGCTGCACCGGCGGGTGGCGAAGTTCGCCAACGCGCTCAAAGGGCTGGGGCTCAAGCCGGGCTCGCGCGCCATCCTTTACATGCCGATGATTCCGGAGGCGGCCATCGCCATGCTGGCGTGCGCGCGCCTGGGCGTGACGCACTCGGTCGTCTTTGGCGGCTTCTCGGCGGAGGCGCTGAAGACGCGCATCGAGGACCTGGAAGCCGAGGTGGTGATCACCTGCGACGCCGGCCTGCGCCGCGGCAAGGAGATCCTGCTGAAGCAGAGCGTGGACGAGGCGCTGGCGGGGAGTGCGTGTCCCAGCGTGCGCAAGGTCATCGTGTGCCGGCGGCTGAACCTGCACATGCCGATGCAGTCTGGGCGCGACCTGTGGTGGGACGACCTGACGTTCGGCATCTCGGAAGACTGCCCGGCGGAAGAGCTGGACAGCGAGCATCCGCTGTACGTGCTCTACACCTCGGGCACCACGGGCAAGCCCAAGGGTGTGGTGCATTCGACCGGCGGGTATCTCACACAGGTGCTGGCGACGCTGGAGTGGGTGTTCGATCCCAAGCCGGGTGACACCTACTGGTGCACCGCCGACGTGGGTTGGGTAACGGGTCACTCCTATGTGGTCTACGGGCCGCTGGCGGCGGGGCTGACCACGCTGATGTACGAAGGCGCGCCCGACTGGCCGAAGCCGGATCGCTGGTGGCGGATCATCGAGAAATACCGGGTGTCGGTCCTGTACACGTCGCCGACCGCCATCCGCTCGTTCGTGCGCCAGGGAGAGCAGTGGCCGAACGGACGCGACCTTTCGTCGCTGCGGCTGCTGGGCACGGTGGGCGAGCCCATCAATCCGGCGGCGTGGAAGTGGTACCACCGCGTGATCGGCAAGGAGCGCTGCCCGATCGTGGACACGTGGTGGCAGACGGAGACGGGGTCGATCCTGATCTCGCCGCTGCCCGGCGCGACGCCGGCGAAGCCGGGGTCGGCGACGAAGCCGCTGCCGGGAGTCGCGGTGGATGTGGTGGACGACAAGGGCGAGCGCGTTCCCGTAGGCAAGGGATACTTGGTGCTGACGCGGCCGTGGCCGGCGATGCTGCGGACGTTGTACAAGGACCCGGAGCGCTACAAGGAGAACTACTGGTCCCGCTTCCCCGGGCGCTACTTCACGGGCGACGCGGCGACGCGCGATGAGGACGGTTACATATGGGTGCTGGGACGCGTGGATGACGTCATCAACGTGGCCGGACACCGGCTGAGCACGATGGAGGTGGAGTCGTCGCTGGTGCGGCACACGGCAGTGGCGGAGGCGGCGGTGGTGGGCGCGCCGCACGAGGTCAAAGGACAGGCCATCCATGCGTTCGTCACGTTGAAGCACGACGCACCCGCCGACGACGCCACGGCCGACGACCTGCGCGAGTGGGTGTCGCACGAGATCGGTCCGCTGGCCCGGCCGGAGCGGGTGCACTTCGTCACCGCGCTGCCCAAGACACGCTCAGGGAAGATCATGCGGCGATTGCTGCGCGAGATCGTCAGCACGCAGTCGGTGAGCGGTGATACCTCGACGCTGGAAGACTACGGCGTGCTGCTCAAGCTGTCGCAGCAGGGGAAAGAGGAAGAGGAGATATTGGGGGAGAAGAAATGAATCGGTAGATTGAGTAAACCTTGTAATAGGGTAATTTGGTAATTGGCGGAAGCGACTCTCAGCCTCTGTACAAGGCTTCAATCACCGAATTACCCGATTACCTGATCACGAAATGAGGCACCCATGGCTCGCGTCACGCAACTCCTGATCAAGGCGGAGAACAAGCCGGGCACGCTGGCCGGCATCTGTACGGGGCTGGCGGCGATGGCGGTGAACATCCAGGCGGTGATGGCGGCGCCGGTGACCGAGGGCGGCATTCGCATCGTGGCGTCGCCGCATGCGACGGCGAAGAGAGTGCTCGACGGCCTGCGCATCCCTTACAAGGAAGAAGAGGCGGTCGCGGTGCGGCTCAACGACCGCCCGGGCGCGCTGGGCAAAGTGACGCGCAAGCTGGCGGAGAAGGGCATCAACGTCACGTACGCCTACGGGTCGATCGTGAAGGGGGACAGCCGGGCGCTGATCATCCTGGGCGTATCGGACGTGGAGAAGGCCGCGGACCTGGTGTGAGTTTCGTTCGCCGCGGATTCACGCGGAGGGACGCGGATTGCCGTAGGCTTCGTCCAGCAGTTCGATCACGTGCCTGACGTCCATCTTCAGGCCGTGGCGCTTCACACCGGCGCGCAGTTGCAGCATGCAGCCGACGTTGGCGGTGGCGATGACGTCGGCATCGGTGGCGGCGACGTCGGTGATCTTGGCGTCGAGGATCTGCATGGCCAGGTCGTTCTCGACGACGTTGTACACACCGGCGGAGCCGCAGCAGTAGTCGGAGTGCGGCATCTCCACGAGTTCGCAGCCTAGCGCCTTGAGCAGCGCGCGCGGCGCCCTGCGGATTTTCTGCCCGTGCGCCAGATGGCAGGGATCCTGATACGTCACTCGCACACCCAGCGGACGCGCTACGGCGCGCGGGCCGAGCTCGGCCAGGAATTCGGTCACGTCTTTCACCCTGGCGACAAACTGCTGCGCCTTCTCGCGGCCGGAGGAGTCGGGCTCGAGCAGGTCGTCGTATTCCTTCAGGGTCGCGCCACAACCGGCGGCGTTGGTGACGATGGCGTCGACGTCGTGGGCGAGGAACGCGTCCAGGTTGCGCCGGGCCAGGGAACGCGCCTCTTCCCGGAATCCGGAATGGGCGCAGAGCGCGCCACAGCAGGCCTGCGCGGCGGGCACGACGACCTCGACCCCGTTCTTCTGCAGGACGCGGATGGTGGCGCGATTCAATTCGGCGAAGGCGACGCTGGCAATGCATCCGCCATGGAAGGCGACGCGAGCGCGGCGCTCGCCTTCCGCTGGAAAGGTCCTGCCGAAGTCGGCGAAGAAGAAGTCGCGGTCGATGCGCGGCGCCAGCGCGGCGACATCCGCCATGCCGAAGAGCTTGAGCAGGCCGAGGGCGCGCAGCAGCGATTCGAGCCCTGAGCGCTGGTAGAGGCGCAGGAGCCGCACCAAGCGCGCCAGCCGGGTGAAGTCCGTCAGCACCTTCTGGAAGAAATAGGAGCGCAGCGTGCGTTCGAGCCACGGCCGCGGGTAGTTCTGCTCGATTTCGGCGCGGGCGCGTTCCACGATGCGCCCGTACTCCACGCCCGAAGGGCACGCGGTTTCGCAGGCGCGGCAGCCGAGGCAGCGGTCAATGTGAGTGACGAACGACTCGCCGATGGGAAGGCGTCCTGAATCCACCTGCAGGACCTGGTAGATGCGGCCGCGGGGAGAATCGGCCTCCAGACCGAGCACGCGATAGGTGGGGCATTGCTGCAGGCATAGTCCGCAGTGGATGCAGACCGAGTACAGGTCCCAGGTGGGACGGTCGGGAGAGGTGAAGTGGGAGGGGGCCGACTGCGTCGCGGTTGTGGCTGGTTCCGACATTTCTCTTTGGGTGCCGTCCCTTCGGGACTCGCCTCGCTTTCCTTCCCTACCCAGCACTTACGTGCTGGGCTATCGAGTTAACGTCGCTGCGCGACTGGGGTGTGTGAAACTCAGGGGTCCCTTCCCCTACCAACCCGGCCATACGTGCCGGGCTATCGAGTTAACGTCGCTGCGCGACTGGGGAGTATGAGTCCGGCCGGCGCACCGAGCGATCGGCATGGGCTTGCCTCAGGGGCTAAGGCCCAGATTCCTACCACACCCATACGGCATGGCTAAAGCCACGCCCTGATACGAGGCTCGTGCCGTCCCGAGACCCAGGGATCACTTCCCCTACCAACCCGGCCATACGTGCCGGGCTATCGAGTTACCGTCGCTGCGCGACTGGGTCGCCAGTTGCCCGCAACAAGAGCTGCAATTCGTCCTTGAGCAAGAACCTCAGGGGCTAAAGCCCGGGATTGACACACTGCGCTGCGGCACGGCAAAAGCCGTGCCCTGATACGAATCTGCAGCGCCTATGACCATCTCTCTACACCATGAACCTCCCACGGTTGAGGATACTGGCGGGGTCGAGGGCGCGCTTGACGGCGCGCATGCATTCCAGGTCGGTCGGCGAAGAGCCCCAGACCGAGAAGTGCAGTTTGGCCTCGCGCGGGCAGCGCGCGACGATGGCCGAGGCATCGCGCGGCAGGCTTCCCCGGAAGGCCGAGACCGCCGCCACATACTGCATGGCCGAAGGCGGGTCGACGAGCAACGGGATGAAGGCCAGCAGCATGGAGCCCACGCCGACGCGCCCCACCGAGGCCAGCAGAAAATTGTTATCCAGGGCGGCGCGCTCGGCGGCCTCGAGCGTGGACGCGACGGAGGCGACAGGAACACTGAGCGCGACCATCATGGCGTTGCGGTGCCGCGCCATCACGGTCTCAGAAAACTCCGATACCGCCGACCACAGGCGGGTCTCTTCCTCGCCCGCAAGTTCCCGCGTGGTTCCGCCCTTGAGCTCGCGACGATAACGGGCGAGCACGGCTTCGCTTCCCGCAGCGCGGACCAAGATGCGCCATCCTTCACTCCCTCGGTCCACGGGCAGCATCTCGGTCTCTTCGGGACTCGGCTCTGCGGGAGGCGGGGCCTGCAGGTAGTCTCCGGCGTAGGGCGACAGCAGTTCCAGGCAGCGCGGCGTGAGGGGCGAGCTCAGCACGCGGTCGCGGAAGCGCTTGGCCTCCTCCACGGAAGCGAAACTGCACTCGAAGGTGCACGTGGCGGCGGGGCGAGTGAACACGCGAAAGTTGGCCCCGGTGATGACGCCGAGCGAACCGTGGCTGCCGATGAGGAGCTTCATCAGGTCGTAGCCGGCGACGTTCTTCACCACGCGCCCGCCACCGTGCGCGATGGCGCCGTCGCCGGTCACGAAGGTGATACCGATACAAAAGTCGCGCACGCCCCCGTAGGCGTGCCGCATGGGACCGTGCGCGGCAGTAGCCAGCACGCCGCCGATGGTGGCAGCTTCCGGACGCGCGACATCGAGCGGCAGGATCTGGCCGTGCCCGGCGAGCATCCGGTCGACGGCGGCAAGAGTGAGCCCGGCATCCACGCCCAAAGTAAGATCGCCGGGATCGTAGTGATGGACGGCGCGCAAGCGATCGGTGCGCACGACGACCTCTACGCGCTCGGGCACGCCGCCGACCGACTGTTGCGTTCCACCGCCCGCGGGGACCACCGTCCATGCGCGCTCGCTCGCCAGCCGCAGCAAAGCGGCGATCTCCTCCGGGGATCCGGGTGAGACAACGGCGGCGGGCAGGAGGCCCTCGATGGCGCAGGCTGCCAGCGACTGCGAATCTTCCCGCACGTGTTCGGCGCCGAAGAGAGCGGCCAGCTCACGCCCGATGGTCGCGGCTGGGCTGGCGCTCATGCGGATGCCTCCAGACCGAGGCCAGCGCCGGGATGACGGGAGGCGTCGGTCTCGCGGCAGCCGCGCAGCGGCAGCACCTTCCCCGGGTTAAGGACGGACTCGGGATTGAACGCGTGGCGCAGCCGGGCCATCACGTCCAGGTCGCTCGGGGAAAACACCAGCGGCATCAGCTCGTCTTTTTCCATGCCGACGCCGTGCTCCCCGGTGATGGAGCCCCCGATCGAGACGCAATACTCGAGGATCTCCCTGCTGGCGTCGTGGGCGCGGCGGGTCTGGGCGGCGTCGCGCGGATCGAACAGGATGAGCGGATGCAGGTTGCCGTCGCCGGCGTGGAAGATGTTGCCGATGGTGAAGCCGTACTTGCGGCCGACGGCGGCGATGAATTCGAGCGTGGCCGGGATGCGCGTGCGGGGGATGACTCCATCCTGCACGTAGTAGGAAGGCGAGATGCGCCCGATGGCGCCGAAAGCGTTCTTGCGTCCCACCCACAGGAGCTGGCGCTCGCGTTCATCGCGGGCGCGGCGCACCTCGCGGGCGCGCTCCGCGAGGCAGACGGCGCGCGTCGCCTCCGCCTGCTCTTCCACTTCTTCACGCAGTCCTTCGATCTCGATGAGCAGCACAGCTCCCGAATCCATGGGGTAGCCCGCGTGCGTGGCTTCTTCGACGGTACGCAGGGTCCAGCCGTCGAGCATCTCGAGAGCGGCCGGCGTGATGCCGGCGGCGGTGATGGCGACCACCGTGTTGGCAGCATCTTCAATCGTGTTGAAGATCGCCAAGAGTGTAGCCACGGCTTCCGGCAGCCGTGACAGCTTCACGGTGATTTTGGTGGCGATGCCCAGGGTACCTTCCGAGCCGACGAAGAAGCCGGTCAGGTCGTAGCCGGCCGCTTCAGGCGCCTTGCCGCCGAACTCGACCACACGTCCGTCGGCGAGCACGACTTCGAGGCCGGTGACGTGGTTGACGGTCACGCCGTAGGCCAGGGTGTGCGGCCCGCCGGAGTTCTCGGCCACATTGCCGCCGATGGTGCAGGCCTTCTGGCTGGAGGGATCGGGCGCGAAGTAGAGGCCGTGGCGCGCCACGGCGTTGGTCAGCTCGAGATTGACGACTCCGGGCTCGACCACGGCGCGCTGGTTGTCGAGATCCACCTCCAGGATGCGGTTCATGCGGGCGAACCCGAGGATGATGCCGCCGGTGCGCGCGATGGCTCCTCCGCTCAGGCCGGTTCCGGCGCCGCGGGGCACAATGGGCACGTGCGCTTCGCGGGCCAGCTTGACAATCTCCACCACCTGCGCCGTGCCGCGGGGAAAGACGACGGCGCGCGGCGTAGAGCGCGCCAGGCCAGCGTCGTACTCGTAAAGCATGAGGTCCTCGGGACGGTCGAGGACGGCGTCACGACCGGCGATGGAACGCAGCCGCTTTACCAGCGAGGAGAATTGCATGGGGCGGAGGGATTCCGCGGGGATTGTAGCACCGGGGCGTCTCCGCTATTCCGCGCGGTTGGGTAGAGACGTAGCTAGCTACGTCTCCGCTATTCCTACGGTCGGCCTACAGACACAGCAAGCTACGTCTCTACAGATCTACGGGATGGCCGTGTGTCGCAGAGCCCCGAACGCTAGCTCTCGCCGCCGGGCACCTGCTGAGTGATGTAGGCGCGCATCATGCGCACCTCGTCATCCTTCTCGGTGAGGTCGCGCAGCAGGACGTCGCGCAGAGAGATGAGCCCGCACAGCTTGCCGTTGTCATCCACGACGGGGAGGTGGCGGAAGCCGTGCTCGCGCATGAGGAACATGCAGTGCTGGAAACGCTCACCGGAGGAAACGGTGTAGGGGCGCGGGGTCATGACCTCGGCCACTTTGGTGAGGCCGGGGCTACGGCCTCCGGCGACCACGCGCTTCATCAGGTCGCGCTCGGAAAAGATGCCGACCAGGTCGTCGCCGCGCACGACGGCGACCGCGCCGATGTTCTTCTCCACCATCATCTCCACGGCCTTGAGGACGGACGTATCGGCTTCAACGGTGTAGGTGGGACGATTGCGGATGAGGTCCTGAACGGTGGTCATGGCGGCTCCTTCCCGAATGGGTTGGGCGGGAGCGGCGGCTCAGGCCGCTCCGAGGCCGCCCATCATACTACTGCGCGTCAAGGTCGAAGATATCCAGGATCTTGTACGCGGAATTGATGACCATCACCCGCCGGCTGAGGACGACGCGCTCCAGTTCGCGCGGCAGGCTGGTCAGTTCGGATTCGCACACCTGCGGGAGAGGCTGCACCTTTTTCTGCAGGCCGGGCGGCAGGGTGCCGTTCTTTTGCAACTGCCTCTCCAGGCCCGGCGGGAGCGATTCACGCTTGGCCAGTCCGGGCGGCAAGCCGGAGGCATGCTGCTCGAAGCAGGTGCGGATGACGCGCCGGTCGCGGGCGCTGAACGAGTACGCCGACGGATCACCTTCGTCATAGGACTTCACGCCCTGCGCCGCCGGGGCAGCGCCGCCGGCCGATGAGGCGGGAGCAGAACTGGAGGGCGCACTGGTCTTGAATTCCAGCACGGCCTCCGACTCGACGCTGGCTTCCTTCTTGCCGGTAGCGGCGGCCACGCCGGTGCCTGCCGCCGCGCCCACGCCCGCGCCGATGGCCGCGCCCTTACCGCCGCCGGCGATAGCTCCGATGATGGCGCCGGCTGCGGCTCCGCCGCCGATTTTCGTCACGTTACTCTTGGTGTGCGATTCGCCCTCGATGACAAACGGCTCGGTGGTGATGTAGGACTTCTTCGAGCCCGAACTCACCGAAGTCAGCTCCAGCTCGAGGATGCCGGGATCGGTAAGGCGCCCGGAGCCCTTGGCCGCCACGACGCGCCCGGTAACGTCGGCGCCCTTGGGGTAGAGCGCGGTGCTGCCGGAGACGATAGGCCGTTCGAGAGTGCCGCGAAAGGTGTCACCCGGCTTGGACTTGCCGCTGTTCAGCTCGTCGATGATGCGGACAGCAATCGGCGTGCCCGCGGGGATGACCGGAGCCGTTACCGCCTTCGAGGATGTTTTCTTCTTCTGGTAGGCCAGGGCCGCCGGCGTGGCCAGCAAGCCGGCGACAATAAGGGCCAGGAACAAGGACAGTATGCGTTTCATGTTGCGCTCCTCTTCGGACAGCATGTCAACAGGAACTGCTTTGTGGTCGCAGGAGAAACTCGCCTGGACGCATCGTATCGCCAGACCGATGCGGTTACAAGGGTAGATGAGAGTTGGGCTTGCCGGGTTGCGCCGCCGGAGGTACATGACCGGATGGGGCGGTTCGCTGCTCCGCCGCATCCGGATCCTTTTCCAGGAAGATGAAGTAGGAACAGGCCCAGAGGCGGGTGGGGATGGAGCCGCGCGCGCGCGCGGTGAGGATGACGTTGTAGTCGTCGGTGACCTCGAGCGCGTCCAGCACGGAAGGGGCGTCGGCGGGCTGGACCAGCGCCAGGTAGCGCAGGAAGTCGTAGACGTCGCCCCCGCCGGGGTAGCCGGCCGCGGCGAAGGAGAGGTCGGTATCTTCGCCGGCGAAGTGCCAGGCCAGCGAGGCGCCCAGAGCCACGGCATTCTCGTAGGCGTCGGCAGGCACGGCGTCCGGCGGCGGGTTGTCCCACACGATGCGCAGCTTGCGCTCGTCCTCGCGCGTGAACTCGCGCACCTTGAGCGACATGGACTTGGCCGTCGCCTTCCAGTCCACGTGGCGAGCGGAGTCTTCCGGCATGTACTCGCGGATGCGATAGAGGTCGTAGCCGCGCCCGCGCACGAAGGCTTCGAACTCGCCGGTGATGAGCGGCAGCACTTCGAAGAATTCGTCCGTGGGCTCCACCGAGGGATAGACGATGACCTCGCGGCGAAAGGGCATGCGCCGCGTCTTCACCAGGAAAGAGAAGGGGAAGCGAGTGGCCACGCCCAGGCCATCCTGGCGGTAGCGCCCGCGACGCTCAAACCGCAGCTCGAGATCGGCGGTTTGCGCGGCGCGCGCCGGCAGATAGGGAAAGTACACCGGCTGCTTCAGGATGCCGCTCTCCACCGCCGCCGTGGTGACGCGCCGGAGCGCCAGGTCGGGCATGCGGAACCATTGCCGCTCGGGCGGCCGGTTCCCCGGAAAAGCGAACACGGAGCGCTCCCACAACCAGTGGTGGACGGCCTTGCGGAGGCGCGGCGGCACCACGCTCACGGAAAACGAGGGCGCGGTCCGGCGCGTATTGCGCAGCGTGATGCGCGCTGCGACCGCGCGGCAGGCGAACAAGTGCGCAGGCAGCGTGACCTCCAGCTCCAGCCCGCGCAGCACGCCGGCCGAGGCGACGCCGGAGACCAGGATCCCGGCGAGCATCGCCGAAACGATGATGAACAGCAGATTGTTCCCGGTGTTGAGCGCCGCGATGCCGATGACCAGCGCCACCACCAGATAGACCACGCCTTCGCGGGTGACGTCGTAATCGAAGGCTTCGCGGACGCGCTCCAGCGCGACCCGGCGCGCCAGATACGGCACCGAGGTCACGGCTACGAGGCCGGCGATCAGCAGCGCGGCCGACGCCGCTACCGCGGTGTAAAACACGTTGCCCTGCTCGCGGAACACGGTGGAGAACACCGCCGCCGCGAACGCTACCGTCAGCCCGGCGACGGCGACGAAGAAGCGGATCCAGGCTTCGCGCTCGACGCCCGAAAGCAGCGATTTGATGCCTGCCAACACCGCTGTGCCCTTTCTGCGCCCGGCTGTCCTCTCTCCGCGGCGGTGGTTTACTTTTCTCGCTCGACTGCGACTTCCCTGCGGAAGAGGCGGCGCATCCACTCCGCGCTCTTATGCCTGGCCTGGTCCAGCGTTCCCGCCAGCCTGGGATAGCGCGCTTTCATCTTCTCCAGCAGGTGGTGCGCCCAGACGTACTCGGAAGAAAGGATGAACAGTCCGATGAGGATCATCAGGACGCCCTGCAGCACGGGCAGGAACAGTCCAGCAATGCCCACCAGCACGAAGCCCCAGCCCACCACCAGCAGCAGGGCGCGTTTCAGCGCGGCCTTCATCCGCCACTGATTGTGACATGCCCGGCCTCGCGCGGCGCTTCTTTCGCCAGAAATCCCAGCACAGCGCGGTTGAATTCTTCCGGCGCTTCCTCGTAGGGCAGGTGACCCACGCCCTGCAGGATCACGAGCTCGGAGCCCGGGAAATGCCGGCGCAAGGGCTCGATGGAATCTGGCAGCACGACCGGGTCGCGAGAACCCCACAGGAAAAGCGTGGGGAGCCGGGCGATGTGGGGCAGCTCCTCCGCCAGTTCGGCCAGATCGCGATTCAGACGGCGCAGCACCTGAAGGGCATACTCCACCATGCCGGGGATGGCGAAGGGGGCACGATATCCCTCGACCGTGCCCGGCGGCAGGCGGCGGGCGTCTCCGTACTGGCGCTTGACGAACCAGGCCTTGAGCGGCGGCGCCAGCCACGGAAACCATCGCGGCAGCAGCGCGCGGCCGAGGCCGCTTCCCAGCAGGCGCGAGAGAATCCTTCCGTGTCGAGACCAGCGGTTGGCGGGCGCGGCCAGAATCAGCCGCCGGATGCCGGCGCTTCCGCGCTGCGCCTGGAGCACCGCCATCTTCATCGCTACGGCGCCGCCGTGCGAAGTTCCCAGCAGGTCGCATTCGCGGATGCCGGCGACATCCAGGAAGCGCAGCATGCGCTCCGCCGAAGCCGTCAGCGAAGCATCCATGCCGCGGGGGCGGTCGGAGAATCCCACGCCCGGCAGGTCCACTGCGAAGACCGTGTGCTGCTCGACCAGCGCAGTGAAGTTCAGTCGCCAGGAGAACGAGTACCCGAGCAGCCCGTGGATGAGGACGAGCGCCGGCCCGCTGCCCCCGTACAGGTAGCGCACACGGATGCCGTCCACGGTCGCGAAGCGTTCCTCGACCGGGGCGGGGATCACGGGCGGTCTGGGCTCGGGCATTTTTCGTCACGCGCCGGGCAACGCGAGTCCCCGGGGCTGCGTCCAAATCGGTATCGCCTCTGTTGCTTCTGTTGGCGGGGAGTTCTGAAACGCCTCTCTCGGTCTCCCCGCCTTTCTTGTTTGCTCAACCGGCCGCAACTTTTTTCAGTTCTCGTAACGCGCGCTTCAGCACGCGCATCCCGCGGTCCACGTGCTTCTCCTCCAAGAGGAACGGAGGCAGGAAGCGCAGCACGACATCCTGAGTGCTGTTGAACAGGACGCCTTCGGCCAGCGCCGCTTCCACCACCGGGCGCGCCGGGACGTTCAGGTCCAGCGCCTGGATCAGGCCCAGGCCGCGGACCTCGCGACACAGCGCGGTTTTCGCGGCTATCTCGCGCAATTGGTCGCTCAGGTAGGCGCCCACGCGCGTCACGCGTTCGAGCAATCCTTCTTCCTCGAGGATGGCGAAGAACTCCAGCGCCACGCGACAGGCCAGCGGACCACCTCCGAAGGTGGTACCGTGCGCGCCCGGCGCGATGGCTTCCGCCAGTTCTTCCCGGGCGAGAAACGCGCCCAGCGGCAGTCCGGCGGCGAGTGGCTTGGCGACAGCTACCACGTCCGGCATGACGCCATAGTGCTGGAACGCGAACATATATCCCGTGCGCCCGAGGCCGCATTGAATCTCATCCAGGACAAGCAAAGCTCCGTGCCGGTCGGCGGCGGCCCGCGCCTCGGCAAGGAATTCACGCGAGCACATGCGGATGCCGCCTTCGCCCTGGATGGGCTCCAGCACGACGGCGCAGGTGGAATCGTCCACGGCCGACCGCAGTCCTTCGAGGTCGTTCAGCCGGACGAAGCGCACGCCGGGCAGCAGCGGCTCGAACGACTTGCGATGTTTCTCCTGCCCAGTGAGCGAGAGGGAGCCGAACGTCCGCCCGTGATAGGAACCCTCCAGGGCGACGATGGCGGACTTGGCCTCGCAGCCGCGGCGGTGTCCCCAGGCGCGCGCCAGCTTGAGCGCGCCTTCGATGGCTTCGGTGCCGCTGTTGGAGAAGAACGCGCGGCCCAGCCCGGAAAACGTGCACAGCCTTTCCGCCAGGCGTCCCTGATACTCGTGGTAGTAGAGGTTCGAGGTATGCAGCACGCGCGCCGCCTGCTGCCGGATGGCGCGCACGATACGCGGGTGCGCGTGTCCCAGCGCGTTCACGCCCAGCCCACCGACAAAATCCAGATACCTGCGCCCTTCGACGTCGTACACGAACACGCCCTTGCCGCGCTCGATCGCGACGGGATAACGCAAGTACGTGGGCAGCAGGTAGCGTTGCTCGAGGGCTACGATTTCGTCGAAGCGGGACATGTGCGCTCAGGTCGCAGGTGTCAGGTGTCGGGTTCGGTTCCCGACCCAATCTCTTCAATTGTACGAGGAGGGACTTCGCTTTCCGCTTTCCGTTTTCCGGTTTCCGGTTTCCGCTGTTAGCTTTTGGCTCTTGGCTTTTGGCTTTTGGCCTTTGGCTCTTGGCTTACTGCTTATTGCTTATCGCTTCCTTACACCGCCGTCGCCCCCTGTGACTCCAGCACTTGCTGCACCTTCTCCAGCAAGGCAGAGGGCGTGAAGGGCTTGTGGAGGAACGCAGCGCCCGGTCCGAGCGTGCCCTGCTCGACGATGGCATTCGGCGCGTAGCCGGAGATGTAGAGCACCTTCATCGCCGGCCGCACCGGACTCAGGCGGCGCGCGACCTCCGGTCCGCTCTGGCCGGGCATGACGACGTCGGTCAGCAGCAGGTGGATGTCGCCCGAGTGCTCGCGGCAGACGCGCTCGGCCTGCTCGCCGTTACCGGCTTCGAGCACCGTGTATCCGCTGCTGCGCAGCACGCGCACTGCGAGTTCGCGCAGCCCGTGGTCATCTTCCAGCAGCAGGATGGTCTCGGTGCCGCGCGCCCTGGGCTGGGTCCGCGGTTCCGCACCGGCGCCGGCGGCGGCCTGCCCCGCGCGCGGCAGATAGATCTTGAAGGTCGACCCGTGGCCCGGTTCGCTGTGCACCTCGATGTAGCCACCGCTCTGCTTCACGATGCCGTAGACGGTCGAAAGCCCAAGGCCCGTGCCCCGACCGAGTTCCTTGGTGGTGAAAAAGGGCTCGAAGATATGCGCTTGCGTCTGCGCGTCCATGCCTACGCCGGTGTCGGTCACGGCCAGCATGACGTATTGGCCCGGCCGCGCGCCCACGTGCTCGCGGGTATAGGCGGCGTCCAGCTCGACGTTGCGGGTCTCGAAAATGAGCTTGCCGCCCTCGGGCATGGCGTCGCGCGCGTTCACCGCCAGGTTCATGATCACCTGCTCGATCTGTCCAGGGTCGGCCTGCACCTGGCTCAAGTCGGGAGCCGTTCGGGTCACAAGTTCGATGTCTTCGCCGATGACCCGGCGCAGCATGCGGTTCATGCCGGTGACCACCGAGTTCAGGTCGAGCACCTTGGGCTTGAGCACCTGGCGGCGGCTGAAGGCCAGCAGTTGCCGGGTCAGCGCCGCCGCGCGCTGGGCCGCGTCCTCGATCTGTTTCACCTCGGCGGCGAGTTCCGCGTTGTCTTTCAGGCGTTCGCCCAGAAGCTGGCCATAGCCCTGGATGACGGTCAGCAGGTTGTTGAAGTCGTGCGCGATGCCGCCCGCCAGCGTGCCCACGGCTTCCATTTTCTGCGCTTGCCGGAGCTGCGCTTCCAGGAGTTTCGCTTCGGTGACGTCCACCATCAGCCCGTGCAAGGTCGGGCGCCCGCTCGCGTCACGCACCACCATGCCCGTGTCGCGGAACCACAGCGTGCGGCCGTCGCGCGTGAACATGCGGTACTCGCCCTCGAAGCGGCCGGTCTCCATGGCCTTGCGCTCCGCCGCCCGCACCGTTCCCAGGTCTTCCGGATGGCATTGCCTGCCGAACATGGTGGGATCGGCCAGCCACTCCTCCGGCGTGATGCCCAGCAACGACTCGATCTGCGGACTGACGTAGTGCCAGCGCGCGTCCGGACCCATCTCGGTGACGTAGGTGATGGCGGCGAGCTGTTCCACCAGGGTGCGGTAGCGGGCCTCGGCGGCGCGCAGTGAGTCTTCCGCGCGCAGGCGCTCGGTGACGTCCTGAGCCATCACCAGCCGCGCCCTGCGGCCGCCAAAGTCCACGGTCTGCGCGTATACGTCTACGTCCAGCGTGCTGCCGTCCCTGCGCCGGTGGCGCGCCTGGAGGCGCGTGCGCTGTTCCTCCGGCTTCTTCAGCCACTCCATCAGCTTCGGGACGTCCTCCGGGGGGCGCAGGTCGGTGATCTTCATGTTCAGATACTCGTCGCGCGTGTATCCGTAGCGCTCGACGGCGGCCGCGTTCGCTTCCAGGAAGCGCAGCGTGTGCGGGTCATAGAGCCACATGGGCTGGGGATGATGCTGGAACAGGGTGCGGAACTTGGCTTCCGCCTGGCGCAGCATCCCCAGCGCCAACCGCTGGCGATATTGGGTGATGGCCAGCCGCGCGCTGTAGCAGATGAACGAGGCCGTTACGATGGTCATGGCCAGCACGATCTGGCGGCCGGCGATGCCGAGCGCCGTGGCCAGCACCACCATCGGAGCTAGCGTGGGCAGCATGGCTCGCAGCCGACTCTCGCCCTCGGCGAAGGCCGCGTGGAGCCCCTCGGTCTGCGGCTTCCAGGTGGCCGCCACCACCGCCGCCAGAGCGTAGGGCACGCTGTAGGAAAGGTCGTACCACGTTCCCGTCTGGATGCGTTCCGCCACCAACCCGTAGGTGTACGCCACTTCTCCCAGGGCATAGACGAAGATCACGGCGCCGATGCGCCCCAGCAGCGTGCGCTGCGTAGGGTTGGTAGCGAAGGCAGCGCGCAGCAGAAAACCCGCCGCCAGCAGCACACTGATGATGTCGTACAGGTTGCCCACGCCCAGGCTGAACAGCAGCATGCGCTGCTCCACCGTCCCGCCCAGGTAGAAGAAGAAGTACAGGTAGACAGCCGAGGCCACGATGGCCACCTGGGCGAAGTCCAGCGTGCGCACCCAGTCCACGCCGCGCGAAGCGGCTTCGTCCTCTGGCTGCAGGATCAACGCTGCCACCATGGGCAGGAAGGAGGCGAAATACGGGATGTCGGTGGGCGAGAGCGGCGGGATCTCGCGGTGCAGCACGTTCTCGTAGTAAAGGAAAATCACCTGCCCGATGGTCCACAGCAAGTAGCCTGCGGACATCAGGTTCCAGAACTTGCGGGTGTAACCGGTCCGGCGCCGCGCGGCCACATGACACGCCACCACGGCCAGGCCGCTGGCCGCCACCTGCATCGAGTTCGAGAACAGGCTGCCCGCCGGCGACGTACCCAACCACAGGAGACCGGCAGAATGCACCGCGGCGATGAGAATCGCCAGCCCGACGATGACCCAGGAGACCCGCATGCCAAGCCCGCGGACCTGTACCCGTCCGGCGGGAATTGGTTGGGCATTCTAGACTATCGGGCCTTAGGGGGAGTGTGGAGTCTTCCCAGTCCTTCTGGCGAGGGTGCCCCTCGATAACAGCGAAGGCGTTGTCAAGGGACACGACGTCCTTCGGTGCGTGAGCACCGTGGTGAGGGCCAGAGAAGTTGAGGACCAAGGACTCTGGGGTTCCACGTTGTGAATCACGCTGCGGTGGATC
>DATMAB010000003.1 GCA_035573675.1 Terriglobales bacterium | reverse complement strand
ACGCCAAGGGCATCATCGCCGCCCAGATCGCCGCCGCCCAACGCTTGCGCAGCGAGGGCCTCGCCGCCGGGCTGCTCTTCCTGGTCGGCGAGGAACGCGACAGTCTCGGCGCCCGCGTCGCCAACCAGCGCTCGCCGGGCGTCCGTTTTCTCATCAACGGCGAGCCCACCGAGAACAAAGTCGCCATCGCCTCGAAGGGTGCGCTGCGTGTCGAGATCGTCGCCCGCGGCCGCATGGCCCACTCCGCCTATCCCCATCTCGGTGAGTCCGCCACGGAGAAGCTCGTGCGCGCTCTTGACCGCCTGCTGGCCATGCCTCTGCCCTCCGACCCGGAACTCGGTCCCACCACCTTCAACATTGGACTGCTCGAAGGCGGACGCGCTCCCAACGTCATCCCCGACCACGCCCGCGCCCACCTGCTCTATCGCCTCATCGGCCCCACCGAAGAGCTCAAGCAACAGATCGTCGCCGCCGTCGGCGACCTCGCCCGCGTCGAGTTCGGGCTCGAGATTCCTTTCGTCCGCCTGCACGCCGTCGACGGCGTTCCCACCATGGTGGCCGCCTTCACTACCGACATCCCCGCGCTCTCCAATTGGGGCCGGCCGCTGCTCATTGGCCCCGGCTCCATCCATGTCGCCCACACCGAGCGCGAATCCATCGAAAAGCAGCAGCTCCACGACGCCGTCTCTCTCTACTGCTCCATCGCCCGCCGCCTCCTCGCCGCCGACTGATTGCTCCTGCCGGGAAGTCTTGAATCTGAGCTGTCTTTCTTCGCCCGCCATGGGAAGTGAAGAATCTGTTTTTCTTGCTGGCCGCCTGCGAAACTCTACCGCTTATCGCTTATCGCTTATCGCTTATTGCCTTTCCTGATTGCTGAGTGCTGTGTGCTGAGTGCTTGCTCTCCTAGTGCTAGACTGGCTCTGCATGTCTTCGGAAACCACCAACGCCCTCGCCGCTGCGTCTTCTTCCTACCTGCGGTCCGCCATGCACCAGCCCATCCGCTGGCACGAATGGGGACCGGAGGCCTTCGCCGCCGCCCAGCGCGAGAACAAGCCCGTCCTCCTCGACATCGGCGCCGTCTGGTGCCATTGGTGTCATGTGATGGATCGGGAAAGTTATGAGAACCCGAAGATCGCCGAGGTGGTGAACGAACACTTCATCGCCGTCAAGGTGGATCGCGACGAGCGGCCGGACGTAGACAGCCGCTACCAGGCGGCTGTCAGCGCCATCAGCGGGCAGGGGGGCTGGCCGCTCACGGCGTTCCTCACGCCGGACGGCCGGCCGTTCTACGGCGGGACGTACTTTCCGCCCGAGGACCAGTACGGGCGCCCGGGCTTCCGGCGCGTGCTGGAAGCCATCGCCGGGGCCTGGCGCGAGAAGCGCGACCACGTGCTGCAATCCGCCGCCAGCGTGATGACCGCCATCGGCCAGGCGGAAGCCTTCACCGGGCGCTCGGCGGAGTTCTCGCCGCGCATCATCGAAAGCATCGTGCAGTCCGCCGTGCAGATGTTCGACCTGCGCCACGGCGGCTTCGGCCAGGCACCCAAGTTTCCGCATCCTGCAGTGATGGACCTCATCCTCGACCGCTACGCGCGCACCCGCGAAAGCTACCTGCGCACGGTCGCCGACACTACGCTGGAGAAGATGGCGCGCGGCGGCGTCTACGACCAGCTTGCCGGCGGATTCCATCGCTACTCGGTGGACGAGCGCTGGGTGGTGCCGCACTTCGAGAAGATGTCCTACGACAACTCCGAGCTGCTCAAGAACTACGTCCACGGATACCAGGCGACCGGCAACGCGTTCTTCGCCGCCGTGGCGCGCGACATTCTGCGCTGGATGGACGAATGGCTCAGCGACCACAGGCACGGCGGCTTCTACGCCTCGCAGGACGCCGACTACTCGCTCGACGACGACGGCGATTACTTCACCTGGACGCAGGAGGAAGCCCGCGCGGTGCTGACGGCGGACGAACTGGAAGCCGTCATCCATCACTACGACCTGGCCGAGGTCGGCGAGATGCATCACAACCCGGCGAAGAACGTGCTCTTCGTGCACGCCACGCCGGCGGAGATCGCCGTCCGCCTGGGCACGCAGACGGAGCGCGTCGAGGCGCTGCTCGATTCGGCAAAGAAGAAGATGCTGGCCGCGCGCCTGCAGCGTCCCACGCCCTACGTGGATAAGACCGTCTACGTCAACTGGAACGCGCTGTGTGTTTCGGCGTATCTGGAAGCGGCGCGCGTACTCAATCTGCCGGAAGCGCGGCGCTTCGCGCTGCGCTCGCTCGACCGCATCCTGGCGGAAGGATGGGACGCCAAGCAGGGACTGCGGCACGTGATTGCGTACTCCGAAGCTCAGCCTGCAGCCGGCGGCCCGCACCCAGCAGCAACACCGAGGCGGAGCCCGGTGCGCGGGCTGCTCGACGACTACGCCTTCACCGTGTGCGCGTGTCTGGACGCCTACGAAGCCACCGCAGCGCTCAGCTACTTCACCTTCGCGCAGCACATCGCAGAGGCCATGATCGCGAAGTTCTACGATCCGATGTCGGGCGGCTTTTTCGACACCGAGCGACCTTACTCGGCCGGGGATGCGCCACAGGCGCTCGCCGCTGGTTCCGAAACCGCGTCCGGCGACGGGGCACTGGGCGCGCTGGCCGCGCGACGCAAACCTTTCCAGGATTCGCCCACGCCCGCCGGCAACTCGGCTGCGGTCATCGCGCTGATGCGTCTCTACGGCTACACGCATGACGAATCGCTGCGGGAAAAGGCCGAACAGACGCTTGAGGTCTTCGCGGGCCTGGCGCCGCAGTTCGGCATGTTCGCCGGAACTTACGGCATCGCGGCGGTGTGGTTCGCGAATCCGCCGCTGCACGTGGTGGTAGTGGGCAACGACGAACTGGCGCAAAAGCTCTACGACGCCGCCGTGCGACCCTTCGCGCTGAATAAGGTGGCGTTGCACCTGACCGACAGCGAGATCGCGCCGCAGAACCTGCCGCCCGCCCTGGCCGAGACCATCCCCAACCTGCCGGCGGTGCGCGAAGGCAAGTCGGCGGCGGTGATCTGCGCGGGCTTCACCTGCCGTGCGCCCATCTTCGAACCCGACCAACTCACGCGGGCGCTGGAGGAGACACTGGCTGCAACAAAGGCCTAGCCGCGGATGAACGCGGATGGGCGCGGATTCTTGAAGGTCGGGGTTCGGTCTTCTTGTCCGGAAGGTAACCACAGTGGAAGCGAGAGGTTAGGCAAGGCAGGAAGCAGGCGTCACGCGAGTCGCGAAGTTCGGCGCGAGGGTGCCCCTCGATAACAGCGAAGGCGTTGTCAAGGGACACGACGTCCTTCGGTGCGTGAGCACCGTGGTGAGGGCCAGAGAAGTTGAGGACCAAGGACTCTGGGGTTCCACGTTGTGAATCACGCTGCGGTGGATC
>DATMAB010000002.1 GCA_035573675.1 Terriglobales bacterium | reverse complement strand
GGCGGGCCGCCGCTACGAGACCCGGGTGATCCCTCTGGGCGTGTCATAGGGTATCGTCATACAGTGCCTCGGCGGCCCGCCCCCTGACCGGTTGCGCCCCCTGCGCGCGCCGCCAGCCGCGCTCATGCGACTCGCGATTCCAATCCGTGCCTTGGCGTTGTTGTCGGCCGTGCTGCTGGCACGGCCGGCGGCGGCCAACTCGCCGCTCGAGACCGGCCAGCAGCAGTTCGCCGCCGGCCGCTACCGGGAGGCCGCCGCCACGTTGCGCGCCGCGGCTGACCGGCAGTCGGGCGACGCCCGCGTGCAGTTCTGGCTGGCCCGCAGCTACTACGAACTGCGCGATTTCGAAAATGCCGTCTCCAGCGCCGAGCGTGCCGTGGCTCTGGAGTCCGGCAACTCCGAGTATCACCTGTGGCTCGGCCGCGCCTACGGGCAGAAGGCCAAGCGCGCCGGCATCTTTTCCGCTTATGGCCTCGCCCGCAAGACGCGCGAGATGTTCGCCCGCGCCATCCAGCTCGACCGGCGCAACCTCGCCGCCTGGCGCGACCTCATCACCTACGACCTGCGCGCCCCGGGCATCGCCGGCGGCGGCGACGACAAGGCCAAGAACGAAGTCGAGGAACTGGAGCGGCTCGACGCCGTCGAAGGCCACCTGGCGCGCGCCGAGTACTGGCAGGACCAGAAGCGCCCCGACCTCGCCGAGGCGGAATACAGGAAGGCTCTCGAGCTCAAGCCCGCCGGCGTCAAGCCCTACTTGGAGATTGCCGAGTTCTACGCGACCCGCCAGAACGGCGCTGCCCTGGAACAGGTCGTCGAGGCGGCCGTGCGCGTGGACGCCCGCGATCCGCGGCTCTTGTTCTTCCGCGCCCTGGCCTACGTCACGCAGAATCAGAAGCTGCCCGACGCCGAACAGCTCTTGAAGGCCTACCTCAGCACCGTCCCGCCGCGCAGCGACCGGCCCTCCCCGGCCGCCGCCCACGAATTGCTGGGAAAGCTCTACGAGAAGCAGGGCAAGCGCCAGGAAGCCGCCGCCGAGTTCAAGGCCGCCCTTCGCCTCGAGCCCAAACGCAAAGGCGCCAGCGACGCTCTTAAGGCGTTGCAACCGTAAGGACTGAGGTCTCGGTTATACCAGACACCTCCCACCGGCCACCTGCCCCCTGTCCTTTGCCGTTTACAATCACCCGCAGGCTTCTTCATGCGCACCACTACGTATCTCTCCATCGCGCTCGGCTTGGCGCTGTTCATCGCCCTCATTGCCTACTACGGCGTGGGTGAACTGGCGGCGGCGGTGGCCACCGCAGGCTGGGGACTGCTTGGGGTCGCGGCTTACCGCTCGGTCACACTGGGCGCAAACACCGTCGCCTGGCGCGTGCTTTTTCCGGCTGCGAATCGGCCGGGATTCGCGGGGCTGTTGCGGCTTCGCTGGATAGGTGAATCGGTCAACAGCTTGCTCCCCGTGGGCCAGGTGGGCGGCGACTTCGTGCGCGCCCGCCTTGCCGCCCGGCAGGGCATCAGCGGCGCTGATGCCGGTGCCAGCACGGTGGTGGACTTCACTCTCGGGTTGGTGACCCAAGTCCTGTTTGCGCTCATCGGCGTAGCGCTGCTCTTGCGCGCCGGCGTGGACGGCCAACAGGGACGTACACTGCTTGTCGGCATCCTGGTGGCGACGCTGGCCGTGGCCGCGTTCTACGCTGCGCAACGACTAGGCCTGTTCCGTGGCATGGCAGGTCTTGTAGGGAAACTGCTGCCCGGACGCGCCTGGCAATCTCTGGCCGGTGACGCCGCCGCATTCGATCGGAGAATCATGGACTTGTATCACAGCCGGCGCCGGGTGTTTCTCGCCGGTTGCTGGCGCATGATCGGATGGCTCCTGCACACGGGCGAGACCTGGCTGGCGTTCTATTTCCTCGGCGTTCCCTCGAGCCTGGCGAACGCCCTCGTGCTCGAAAGCCTGGGCGCCGCAGTGCGCAGCGCCGCCTTTGTCGTCCCGGGTGCTCTGGGTGTGCAGGAGGGCGGATTCGTGGTCCTGGGCCGCACCCTCGGACTTACGCCGGAAACGGCGCTCGCCCTCGCCCTGGTGAAGCGCGTTCGCGAACTGCTGGTCGGCGGCCCCGGTCTCGCCGCATGGACGGTTCTGGAAGGCGAAGGGTTACTGCGACTGATGTCGCGCAAGAGCGAGCAGTCAGCGACAGGCGATCGGCAATAGGCTGCCCCCTCTTGCCGCATCCGGCGCGCGAAACGCGCGGCAGGAATTTAGCCCAGTCCGTAAAGGCTGGGTCGTGTAGGACCAAGGGGCGAGCCCGCGAAGCGCGCGGCCCAACTTCCCGCCGGCGGGCGGGCAAGGCAGGGCAAGGCCCGCGCGGCGGCCTACACATCAGGAGGCGATTCTATGAAGGCTTATCTCGCAACCACCGGCGCTGTCTTTGGACTGCTCGTCGTGGCCCATGTCTGGCGGATAATCGTGGAAGGCCGCCATTTGTTGACCGATCCTTTTTATATTCTCATCACGCTTGCTGCTGCCGCTCTTTGCCTGTGGGCCTGGCGCCTGTTCAGGCGTCTTCCGCCCTAGACGCGACGACGGGCGCTGAGAAAACGACGCTTCCGCCGCGTCCGCCTCCAGGCGCACCATGTCGGCTGAGCATCCCTTAACTTTCAGGCGATCCAGGAATTTTTGCGACGGTGCCCCATGTCTGCGTCATCCTTTTGGACGCAGACGTGGGAATGACCGCTACCCCACCCGGCACACCAAGAGCTTCTCGTTTTCGTAGGGGCACGAAAGGCCGCGAACGCCCGGCTTCTCCAGCACCACCCACGCGACCCCGTACTTGCGCTGGAGCGCCCGGAAATCCTCCGCGCCGAACTGACGCCAGCCGCGCTGGTCTTCGTATTCCTGGCGCCACTGGTAGGCGAGTTCGGGGAACAGGCCCACGACGCCGCGGTCCTTGCCGTAGTCGGCCAGCATGCTGCGCTCGGCCAGCGCGCGGAAGCCGTGATAGTCGGCGCGCGGCCCAAGGTAATCCGGGTCGAGTGCGAACAGCGCGTTGCGCGGCGTGTTGTGCCGGATCCAGTCGAACGCTTCCAGCCACGCGTGCCGCGGCACCCGCCCCGGCCACTCGATGTGCGGGCTGGCTCCGTAATAGAACGAGTAGCCGTAGACCACCGGCGCGGCGATCAGCCCGAAGCACAGCACCCAGCGCAGCGCGTGCCGCCGGAGGAAGCGTTCGCCCAGCCATCCGCCGAGCATGAGGAAGAACACCCAGTAGATGAGGTGGAGCACACGCATGAACTGGATGGGCACGAGGCGCTCCAGTTGCGGCACCGTCGAGACCACCAGAGCCATCACGATGCCCAGGCAGCCGGAAAAGAAAAAGGCGCGGCACACCAGCGCGCGCGTCGCTTCGCCTCGCGGCCGTGCCGAGCGCGCGAACAGCCACAGCGGGATCATGGGAAAGGCTACGCCCAGCCATTCGTACCACGGCCAGCGCAGCGGATAGTGGTGCGTGCGCGTAAGCATCACGTCCCGCCACGCCGGATTCGCCGGCTCCCAGGCGGGAAGTTGGGCAAGGAGCGCAGCCCGCACCGGAAGTCGTGCCCGCAGGGTTATCAGCACGGCAATATGCATGACGCCGAAAAAGGTCATTTGCGGATGCAGTATCCCGGCGAAGGCCAGCCAGGCCAGCGCCCGCGGCTTGCGGTCGAGCACAGCGGTGACCGCGAACAGAATGGCCGCAGTCGCCAGCCCGCGCGGATGCAGGTAACGGTCCTGCATAGGGACCAGCGTACCCGTCGCATGCAGCGGCAGGACGGCGCAGACCATCGTGACCGCCGCCCATTGCGCTGCGGCGCCCGCGAAACATCGGCGCGCCAGTGAAAGGCAGGCTGCGAGCGAGAGATTGGTAGTGGCGAGATAGAGCGCGAACATCGTCCATTCGAGACTCAGGCCGGAGGTGTGCGTCAGCCACGCAGCCATCTCGTCGAACAGCGTGAGCCTGGTCTGGGAGAGAAAGAAAATGGCGTCGAAGGGGTAAAGGCCCGGATCGAGATTCTTCTTAATGGCCGGCAGGTAGATGACCTGATCGTCTACACCCAGGTGATACCCGTGCAGGGCCAGCGCCGCCGCGGTCAGCGCGAGCAGCAACAGCGCGTCGCGGAGCGCCCGGTTCATGGAGCGGCCAATCTATCCGGCTCGAAGCAGAGGCGTCAACGTTTGCTAAAGTAGGGGCCGCGAATCGAGAGGAATGGGCGATGGGAGAGCGGAAGGGAAGCATCCTGCTGACGGGTGGTGCGGGCTTCATCGGCTCGCATCTCGGGGAGGCGTTGCTGCGCGCCGGCTTTCCCCTGACCGTCGTGGATCACCTCGATCCTTTCTATCCCACGGAGTGGAAGCAGGCGAACCTGGAGGACATGAAGAAGTCGGGCCAGTACCAGCTTCACGCCGCCGACATCGCCGACTACGACAGTGTCCGCGAAGCCTTCGCCGCCCGGCCGCCGGAAGTGGTCATCCACCTGGCGGCGCGCGCCGGCGTGCGGCCTTCTATCGAGCAGCCGCGGCTCTACGAGCAGATCAACATCGGCGGGACGCTGGCCGTGCTGGAGCTGTGCCGCGAATTCAAAGTCCGGCGGCTGATCTTCGGCTCGTCGAGTTCGGTCTACGGCTTGGCTCCGGCGCCGTTCTCGGAAGAGCAGCTCGACCTCCGGCCCATCTCGCCCTATGCGGCCACCAAACTGGCCGGCGAGATGATGTGCGCCACCTGGTCGCGGCTCTACCACATGGGCGTCGTCGTGCTGCGCTTCTTCACCGTGTACGGCCCCCGCCAGCGTCCCGACCTGGCCATCCACAAATTCACCGGGATGATCGAGCGCGGCGAAGCCATCCCGTACTACGGCGATGGCTCCACCGGCCGCGACTACACCTACGTGGACGACACCGTTGCCGGCATCCTGCGGGCCCTCAGCTATGTGTCGCGGCGCGAACTGGACGGCGGATTCTACGAAGTCTTCAACCTGGGCAACTCGAAACCGGTGAAGCTCTCGGAGCTGGTCGAGACGTTGGAGAAAGTGACCGGCCGCAAGGCCACTCGCGACCTGTTGCCCGCGCAACCCGGCGACGTGCCCCTGACCTGGGCCGATATCTCCAAGGCGGAACGCGTCCTGGGCTACAAGCCCGCGATCTCGCTCGAGGACGGGTTGCGCCGCTTCGTCCACTGGTATCGCACCGTGAATCCGGAACGCAGAGCGTAGAGACAAACGGAATGCACACTTCGGGATGAAAGGCGAGAAACGAGAAACGAGAAACGAAGGTTCCCTAGTCCCGATCCATGTTAAAGCGCGCGTTCTGGTCCGCCAGCAAACCGAGTGACCAGATCACCAGCCCGCTTACCACGCCCATCACCGCGGTATCGGTGATGTTCCATCGCGTGATGTCGTAGATCAGGTAGGCCAGCCCGGCGATGAACGGCACGCTGCCCAGCGGCAGGAACACGCGCAGCGGGTTGAACAGCGTGATCATGCGCAGGATCTGCACCAGGAATTGGAAGGCATGAGTCGCCCGGATCTTCGACTTCCCGATGCGCTTCTCGTACTCGATGGGTTCGTAGGCCACCGCGTATCCGTTGCACAACAGAGCCAGCGTGATGGAGGTGGTGAAGGAGAAACCGGACGGCAGGAATCGGCGGTAGCGCTCGACCAGCGGGCGGCGGATCACGCGCAGGCCCGAGTTGAGGTCGGGGATGCGTTGCTCGGCCAAATACTCCGCCATGCGCCGCAGGAACCACTTGGCCGGTTGCCGCAGCAGCGGGATGTGCACCTTCTCGCCGGTCCGTGCGCCGACCACCATGTCGTGGTGCGGCGTCAGTTCCAGCAGCCGCGGGATGAAGCGCGTCGGATAGGTGCCATCGGCGTCGGTGATGAGGATCCAGGGATAGCGGGCCGCAGCAACGCCGGCTTTGAGTGCGGCGCCGTAGCCGCGATTGCGCGGCAGGCGGATCACCTGCGCGCCGGTGGACTGGGCGCGCTCGGCAGTTGCGTCGGCCGAGCCGTCATCCACCACGATGATCTCGTAGCGCCAGCCGGTCGGCTGCAGCGCGGCTTCGACCATCTCCACCTCGCGGACAATGGCCTCCTGCTCGTTGAATGCCGGGATGACGACCGTCACTTCGCTGGTGCTGGCGACGGCGGCGAGCGCCGCCTCGGTGGCCGGAGTGACTGCGGTCTGCATCGCTCTCTGTGTAAGGTACCGTTATCGGGCCGCGAGAAGCAAACCCAGCCGCCCATGCGCCCGCGTCCAATCCGCCAGGGCCGAAGCGTGGCTCTGCTATGCTCTCTTTAGGCCCGCCATGTTCACGCCTGAGATCTTCCACGTCGCGCTGGACGCACTGCGCGCCAACAAGTTCCGCGCCTTCCTCACCATGCTGGGCGTGATGATCGGCAGCGCCTGCATCGTGCTGGTGGTGACCGTGGCGCTGACCGGGAAGCGCTACATCATGGCGCAGATCGAGGGTGTGGGCACGAACATCGTGTACGCCAAGCTGGTGCGCGCCGGGCCGCAGGGCATCACGCCGCTCATCGACGAGATCTCGGCCAGCGACATGGAAGCGGTGCGCAACCTGGCCCGCGTCAACGAGGTCGCCGGGACACGCTCCATGATGACCACCGTCGTGGTGGAGGGCATCGAGCGGCCGGTCAGCATGGTGGGCGTGACGGAAGGCTTCCAGCGCATCCGCAACCTCATCGTGGTGCGCGGGCGCTTCCTCGATGCCGATGACATGCGGATGCGCAACAAGGTCTGCGTGCTCACCGAAGAGCTCGCAGAACTCGCCTTCCCTTCGCAGGATCCCATCGGCAAGGTGCTGCGCGTGGGTGAACTCAGGTTCACGGTGGTGGGCGTGTTCCGTGAGCGCGTCTCCACTTTCGGCCAGTCGGAGATCCAGCGCGAGACGCTGGTCATCCCCTTCCCGCTGCTGAAGTATTACAGCGGAACGGACTATCTTTCCGTGCTCTACGCGCAGGCGGCGACGCCCGAAGACGTCACCCTGGTGACGCGCGGCGTGGCCGACGTGCTCGAGCGCCGTCACCGCCCGGAAGCGGTCTACCAGGTGCAGAACCTGCGTTCGCTGCTGGAGGCGGCGGGCAACATCTCGCTCGCCCTCTCCATCGTGTTGCTGGTGGTGGGCTTGATCGCGCTGACCATCAGCGGCATCGGCATCATGAACATCATGCTGGTGACGGTGACCGAGCGCACGAAGGAGATCGGTTTGCGCATGTCCATCGGCGCACACCGGCGGCAGATCCTTTACCAATTCCTGATGGAGGCCCTGATCATCAGCGGCAGCGGGGCGGTGGCCGGGATTGCCATCGCGGTGAGCCTGCCCATCCTGGCCCAGCCGTTCCTGCCGCGCCAGTTGAGCGTGCCCATCTCTTGGGTGTCCGTAGTGCTCTCGTTCGTGGTGACCTGCCTGACCGGCATCCTGTTCGGATACCTGCCCGCCAGCCGCGCCGCCAAGCTGCAGCCCAGCGAATCGCTGCGTTACGAGTGAGAGGCGAAGGCGGCCAGCGCGCGGCACACTTCCTCGGGCCGGGTGTAGTCCACGCGCGGATGATACGGCACCCACTGGAAACGCTGATAGAACAACTTGCCCTCATGCGGCGGGCGTGAGTAATCGTAAGACGCGAGCGGGCGGAACACCTCGCGCTCGATGCGCACGTAATCCAGATTGCCCTGTTCGGATTCGTACAGCGCGAGGAGCACGCGCTTGCGCTGCTGCTCAGAGGCGTCGAGCGCCAACGCCTGCTCCTGGCCGGTGGGCGCAAAGAACTCCTGGCTGCGCACTTGGCCGCCGAAGAAGTTGTACTCGCTGAACTCCCACACAGGAACACGGTCGCGCAGCCGGCTGGCCAGGAAGTTGATGACGTCGTGATCCTGATGGCCGCCTTCGTACGCCGGAGTCCAGAGCATGTCGGCGCGGAGTTCCCCGAGCAGCGAGCGAATAAGTTCCAGGGCCGCAGCGCCGTGCTCCTTCAGGCGGCGGGTAGGAACGTCGCGGAAGCAGACCGGCTCCAGCCCCAGCACTTCGGCGGCGCGGCGAGCTTCGCCCAGTCGCCGCTCCACACGCTGGTGATGCGCGGCGCGCTGCCACGGCCACAAAACCTCGGCCGCGGGCACGCCGGTGGTGAGGAACGCGCCGAAAACGCTCGCGCCTTCGCGCTGCGCGCGCCCGATGGCAGCGCAGCAGCCCACCACTTCATCGTCGGGATGCGGGATGAGGATGAGGATGCGCTGGCCGAACATTGGCGTCAGCTCCACACGCCGCGTTCGTGCGCCACACGCTGCCACACAGGGATCAGATCCTCGAGCAGCACGTCGCGCCACGAGGGCCGTTCCTGTTCGATCCAGCGGCGGGCGGCGGCGCCGATCGCCGCGCGGCGGGGCGCGTCCGAGCAGAGCGACTGGATAGCTTCGGCCCAGACGGCAGGGTCGTCCTCGGCGATGATGAGTCCGTCGCGGCCATCTTCCTTCACGAACTGCGCCGAGCCGCCCGCGCGCGCGACCAGCACGGGAAGGCCTGCGGCTTTGGCCTCGAGCACGACGTTGGGAGAAATTTCGATGCGGGAGGGAAACACGAACAGGTCGGCGCTGGCGTAGAGCCACGCCAGGTCCTCCTGCGGGACATTGCCGGGAAGGCTCGCGTGTGCGCCGAGGGTCCGCCCGATCTCGCCGCGGGCGCGGCCCTCTCCGGCAAAAACGGCATGCACGGGAAGCCCGCGCTCCACCAGCAGGCGAGCGGCGCGCGCCAGGGTGAGCACGCTCTTGACCTCATCCACGCGCCCCACGCAGAGCAGCACGAGCCGGTCTTCGCCAATACCAAACTGCTCGCGGAGACGCCCGCGGTCACGACGCTCCGGATGGAACATTTCTTTGTCGATGCCCCGGCGCAAGGTAGAGACCCGTCCCTCCGGCAGCGCGCGCTGCAGCAGGCCGAGTTCCTCTCCCTGCGAAGCCAGGCTCCAGTCGCAGTACGTGAGATAACGGCGCAACTGCCGCTGCATGCGCGCGGCCACACGTTCGTGCCAGCGCCAACGATCGACTGCGGCAGCGCCCAGCGTGCGGCCCAGCAACTTGCGGAAGACCATGGCCGATTGCTCGCGGGCGTAGGCTACGGTATCGGTGTGGAGCGAGCAGACCAGCGGACGGTTGCGGCTCCGGGCATGGGAAAGCGCGCTCTTCGCCAGAGTAAAGAACGCATCGGTCGCGTGAATCACATGATGATTCGCGAGCGTGCGGTGGAAGCCCGGCCGGAAAGGCGCGAGATCGGTATGATCCACCACGTCACGCAAGAAGCCCAGACGGTTGGTGCCGAAGACGGGCCGCAGCAGGACGAAGCGCGAGTTCTCGGCCAAGGCCGCGATGCCCGGCTGATCCGCTAGGAAATAGACAGTGAGGTCGAGTGCGTCCAGTCCGACGGCGGCTTCGGCCAGCCGCTCCCAACACTTCACGTGTCCGCCGGCAGCGGGATAGCGGAACAGGTCCACCAGCACGCCGACCGACAGCCGGGTTGCGAGCCCTGGGACCACAGGCACTCCGGAGGCTACGCTGGAAGCATCGGATTGGAGCGCCGTGGTGATGTTCGCTCCCGCCTCAGGGGCTAAAGCCCAAGTGGGACTGCATGGGTTCGTCGCGGCTCAAGCCGCGCTCTTTCAAGACTCAGACCCCGGAGCGACCAATCGCTGGCTCTGCCACTACTCCACATACAGCACCAGTTGCGTGCCGAGCGTGACCATGAGCAGCGGCACGGCATAGCGGCCCAGCCACGCCAGGCTGTTGCCCTTCCAGTCGGAGAGGATCTTCGCAACCGAGAGCGTCACGGCCACGATGCCCATCCAGATGTGTTGGGTGTGGATGATGTCCACGTGATGCTTGCCGCGGTGGAACAGCAGCAACATGCCCGCCGTCAGCATGATCCCGTTGAGGATGTGCTTCCACGCCGGATGCTTCAGTTTGCCGGTGCGCCGGAACAACTCGATAAGGCCGAGGGCGATCACCATCACGGAGATGGTCTTGTGCTCCCAGGCGGTGGCGTGGCGCGCCCAGCGCTTGAGCTCGAAGGGAAAGAGTTGCGGGTTGTCGCTGTAAAGGAACACATAGGTTCCGAGGATCAGGAGCGGCATCGGCCACAGGTACTTCACCATGCGGAAGCGCTGCAGGGCGGTGTTCTCGATGTACGCGAACGTGCCCAGCAGAATCACCAGCACGCCCGCCAGGCGGTGGTTGAACAGCGAAACGGGATCAGCGGCGGGCGCGGCGGGCATGGTATGCCCGCTGTGCATGTCATGGGCTTGAAGGACTACCGCTGCCAGAAAGACGAGCCAGTGCATCGGTAAGTTTCCCCGGGCAAAGAGATTTCTCTCCGCGAATCGAACGCGGTAGATTGGCCACGCTCACGACCGCTTCATTATAAAAGATGGCCGGTTGCGGTCCGGGCTGCACTTTGCAGCCTGCGTCCCGGGCGCTAGTCTGTGAGGCAGTGTTCGGGCGCATCCGCAAGACGATCCGGCAGATTCCGCGCGGCCGGGTGGCGACCTACGGCCAGGTGGCGCGTGCCGCGGGTTACCCCGGCGCGGCACGGCAGGTGGTGTGGGCCCTGCACACCTCCCGGGGACTGCCGTGGCATCGTGTTGTGGGCGCCGGCGGCCGCATCCGGCTGCCGGGCGAAGAGGGATTCGAGCAGCGCCTGCGCCTGGAGAACGAAGGGGTGACGTTCGCCGGCAGCCGCGTCCAAATGGACTTGCACCAGCATGAATGGAAGCGAAAGGCACGCCCGGCGAAGCGCCGGTCTCAGCGCGGGCGCCCCCGTAGAACGAGAGGACAGCCATGAGCGAAACCGACGCGGACCGACCGCGCGAAGTGGTGGTCGAGGGAGGCGGGGAGGGGCCGAAGCAGGAAATCCGGATCGGCCCGCACCGCCTAGTGTCCGACGAACCCGCCTCAGCAGGCGGCGCGGACCGCGGGCCCACTCCCTATGATCTGCTGCTGGCGGCGCTGGGGGCGTGCACCGCCATGACCGTTTCCCTGTACGCCCGCCGCAAAGCCTGGGCGCTGGAGAGCGTCCGCGTGCGGCTGCGGCACTTGAAGATCCATGCCGCGGACTGCGAGGAGTGCGAAACGCGTGAAGGCAAGATCGACCGCATCGAGCGCGACGTGGAGTTTCAGGGTTCCCTCGATCCGGAGCAGCGTGCGCGGTTGCTCGAGATCGCGGAGAAATGCCCCGTCCATCGCACACTAACGTCGGAGATCAGCATCAAGACGCGGGAAGTCCAGCAATAGGGAAGCGAAGTTCCAGAATCGACGCCGGAAAGCCACGGTTGACATACAGCCATACCAGTAGTATGGTTATCCATATGAAAACTACGCTCAACATCGACGACACGGTGATGGCTCAGCTGAAGCGCGAGTCGGTGCGTCAAGGGCGAACCATGTCGGAGCTGGTGGAAACGGCGCTGAGGCTGCTCTTTCGATTTCCCAGGAAAGAGGGGCCTTTAGACCCGCTGCCAACGTTCCATAGCGGCGGTGCGCTTGTCGACGTTGCCGATCGACACGCCCTTTACCAGGCCATGGAAGGGCGGTAGGTGCTAGTCGTTGACACCAACATTCTGGTGTACGCTGCCGACGCAGACTCGCAGTTTCACATGCCTTGCCGACAGTGGCTCGACCGGCAGCGAGGACGTGCGGATGCCTGGTACACGACCTGGCCCATCTTGTACGAGTTCCTGCGCATCACGACCCACCCACGAGTGATGCGACAGCCCTGGAATGCGGCCGCGGCCTGGGGCTTTGTCACCGTACTGCTGTCCTCGCCCGGCCTGGGTGTCCTTGTTCCGACGCAGAGACACCCCACGTTGGCCGAACAAGTGATCACGGAGCTCCCGCATCTGGCGGGGAATCTTCTCCACGATGCGCACACCGCCATTCTCATGCGGGAGCATGGAATCCGGCGCATCTGCACACGAGACACGGATTTCCACCAGTTTCCCTTCGTGGAAGTCGTAGATCCAGTCCGACTGTAGGTCAAGCGCGTGGTCGGTCTTACTGCCACAATCCACGGGCACGAAGAATTCGAAATGCCTGGTGGGCCCGCCTGGATTTGAACCAGGGACCAAGGGATTATGAGTCCCCTGCTCTGACCGCTGAGCTACGGGCCCTCTACTTCAATCCCATGCTCTTTCCGGCTGGCACCGGAAGTCAACTTCTGTTGCCGGGTCCCAGGTTCTGATTCCAGGGGTGCTGTCAAGTACAGCTACGCCCCTACATCTTGGGGCTTTCGAGAACCACCGCAATTTCCGGTGGTCCCGTCGCCCGAAGCGAATCTTCCCGCGAGCCGCTGTGGAATGTCAACAAAAAAATTTACCCGGTATCTTTGCGCGCAACCAGGCGCAGCCGCCGCGCCGATGCCGGGGCGTGCTTTCCGTTCAGCGCATCGATGGCCTCGCGGCGAGCTTTGGCCCGAATGTGGCTGTACCGCTCCAGCATCTTCTTCGAAACATGGCCGGCGATCTCAATCACCGTGCGCTCGCTCACTTCAGGGTTTTCCAGCAGGCGGGTGATGGCGTGGTGGCGCAGGTCGTAGGGGCGCAGACCGGGCAGGCCGGCCGCCGTGCGCATGCGATACCAAGCCTTCTTCCAGCTTCCCATGGGCCGCGTCGCGTCGGGCTCAGCGCCCTGGGCACGTGCACGATGCGGCAGCAGATAGTGTTGCGGCTCGCACGC
>DATMAB010000001.1 GCA_035573675.1 Terriglobales bacterium | reverse complement strand
CCGGAGCGGCGCACGCTCCCCGCCAGCACGTAGGCGGCGCTGAGCTGCTGGCCGATCTGCGCCGGGGTCACCGGCTTATCGCGGTAGGCCAGCACTGTGGGCCGGGAAAAGATGCGCAGGCCCTTGATCTTGGAAAGTTCCGTGATGATGTCTTCGGTGATGCCGTCTCGAAAGTACTCGTCTTCCTTCACGCCGCTGAGGTTCTCGAAATAAAGGACGGCGATGGATTTCTCCACCTGCTTGGCGGGAGCCACGCGCGAGTCGCTGGAGTCGGCGGCGCGCTTGCGCCCGGATTCCAGGTCGCGCTTCAGGCGCAGCAGGTCGGTCTTCAGTTCGGTGGCCGTCTGGTAGCGCAGGTTGCGGTCCTTCTCCAGCGCCTTCTCGATGATGCGCCCCAGCTCCGCGGGGAGCTGCGGATTAACTTGCGTGGCCGGAACGGGGTCGCGGTTGAGGATGGCCTCGTAGATCACGGCCGAGGTCTCGCCCTGGAAGGGCAGCAGGCCGGTGGCCATCTGGTACAGGACCGCGCCGCAGGAGAACAGGTCGGTGCGGGCGTCGGTGAGCTGGCCGCGCGCCTGCTCGGGCGACATGTACGCCGCCGTCCCCAGCGCCGTTCCCGGCGTGGTGAGCTGGGCTTCGCCGGCTATGGTCTCCAGCTGCGAGGAGTGGTCGCCGGCGCCGCGCAACGCGGCATCCATCTTCGCCAGTCCGAAATCGAGGATTTTCACCTGGCCGCGCTGCGAGACGAAGATGTTGGCGGGCTTGATGTCGCGGTGCACGATGCCCTTGGCGTGCGCCGACTCGAGCGCATCCGCGATCTGGATGGCGACGCCCAGCAGCGGCTCGATCTCGAACGGCTGCCGTCCCACCATGTGCGCCAGCGGCTGGCCTTCCAGCAGCTCCATCACGATGAAATGGCGCTGCTCGTGCTGCTCAATGGCGTAGACGGTGCAGATGTTGGGATGGTTGAGGGCGGAGGCCGCGCGCGCCTCGCGCTGGAAGCGCTCCAGCGAGGGCGCGTCCTGGGCCAGGTCCGGAGGCAGGAACTTGACCGCCACCCGGCGCCCCAGGCGGCTGTCCTCGGCTTCGTAGACCACACCCATGCCGCCGCTGCCCAGCTTGCGCGTTACGGAATAGTGGGAGACCGTCTGACCGAGCAGCGTTTCCATGGGAGGGCGACGCCTGATGGTATCAGAAAGCGGTCGCGGGTCAACGGCGCCAGTCCTGCGGGCAACAGAAAAGGCGCCGCACGTTCCGGCGCCTCTTGCTTACTGCGGCCGCGATCAGCCGCGCAGCACGCGCGTCTGCTCGCTGAGCTTGTTGCGCAGCCGGCTGATATCCATGATGTTCTCCGGGAGGCGGCGCGTGACTTTCTCCGGCTTCCACAGGTGCGCCAGCCAGATGGTCAGGGCCACGGCGAAGGCCAGGCGTCCTACCAGCCGCACCGGGCGCGGATTGATGGCGCCGTGCGCCATCGTCTCCGCAATGGCGTGCAGCGTGAGGTAGAACAGGAAGCCCGCCTCGATGCCGAACGAGGTCCGTGGCCACGGATTGTGCGTCATGCTGGAGAAGAGCGCCACGCTGGCGAATCCACCGAACAGCAGCAACCCACCCACGCGCTCGAAACTCCGCAGAAAGGCCATCACCGGGTAGTGCTCCCCCATGGGCATGGAGAGCGCCAGCAGTGTGGTTGCCGCCAGGATGCCCACGCCGGCAAGAACGAGCGACGGCACTACGCCCGGCGGAATCCAGCCATAGGGTTTCATCACCTTGGCGAACAGTTCGCGGATCACCAGCAGCGCTAGCAGGACTTCGCAGAACTGTCCGGCCCAATAGACATGGAAGTAGTTCAGGGAACTGGACGACACGGCCAGCAGGATGACGGAGCGAACCAGGCAGAAACTGGCGTAGGCGGTGAAGGCAGGATATTCACGGTGATTGCCGGACTGGAACAGTATCGGCACCAGCGCCGCCTGCAGCAGGATCACCGTGAACCAGACGGCGTACTCGCTGAATCCAAGATAGGCATGCATGGGGCCGACAAGGCTCCTTTCTTGCCCCGCCGGCCCCTAATCTCTCCCTATCTCTAGGGCTCGGTCGGGCAATACTTCGGGGGGCAGACCGGGTCGGGGTCGCCGCCGAAGCTCACCGGCGCCTGCGCCGCAAGTGTCATGGCGAACAGCGCCAGTCCAGCCAGGCACAGCAGAATACGCTTTCTCACGGATAGCCTCTCTCGCCGCAGTTGCGGTCCGAGAAAGCCTATATCACAAAAACGCACTCCGCCACCGACAAAATGGTACAGCGTTCCGATTCCAGGAATCCGCCGCCCACTCCCTGCCGGAGTACCTGACCTTCCAGGGCGCTAGTCTACCACCCAAGGCAAGCGCAAATGGAAGCAGGAAAAAGCCGTCAGGGATTACCAGGGTAATCTCCGGTTACGGGAGGCTGGCGGCCCAAATCGGGCCGGGCCGGCGAGTCTGCAGTGAATGCGGCCGGATCGCAGACGTAGAAGTCGCGCTGGTCGAACCTGGCCAGCACGGAGGTGTTGGGAAAGCGGGTGCAGCCGGGCGGGGGCGAACAGTTGGTGCAGTCGGCCACGACCAGGCGGATGCCGACCTGCGCGGCCCGGTGCATCAGCGCGGCCTGCGTAGGGCGCTCGGCGGACCAGAATGCCGTCGACTCATACGGCGGGATCTCAGCCGCGATCCGGACGCGCGCCAAATGGGCTAGAGGCGCGCTCCACAACCCGCCGCCGATCACCGCGATACGGTCGCCGGGCCGGGCGCCGCGGCGCATGAGTTCCTGCGCGACCTGCCAGTGGACCCGATCCGGCCGCTCGCGGATGGCCCTGCAGTCTTCAGGCACACCCAGAAGTATCAGCCCCAGGGTCGAGGCGAGGAGCAAGACCGCCAGCCGGCCGGCCAACCGGCCGGTGCGGCCGGATTCCGGGAAACGCAGGGAGGCAAAGACCGCTGTCCAGAACAGGACTACGAACACCGCAATATGGCGGCGCTCGACGTACACCAGGCTGTACATGGCGAAACCCGCCACAGCGGGCAGAAACAGGAACCAGGCGCTTCGATCCAGGCCGATCCTGGCGCCGGGCGAGAGCAGCGCAAAGTGGAGCAGCAGGATCAGCGGAACCAGGATCAGGTCGGGGCGGCTGCGCAACACGAACTGGTAAAGCGGAACGGTGCGGGTGAGCGCCTCCCATTGCTGGCGAAGCTCGAAGTGCGGCCACAGGCCTTCATTCCAGTACGAGGGGTCGTACCAGATGGGATAGCTTCCGGGCACGGGCTCGGCGAATTCGTAGAATGCAGGGCTGGAGGATAGCTTGCGGGGCGGATGCACAGGTGTTCCCGTGCCCTCGGGCTTGCCTTCCCAATGGAACATGGGCGCGCGATTCACGTGAAAGGCGTAGTTGAGGTGGGCCGTGTCGCCCCAAGTGAAACGGCGCTTTTGAAGGGAGAGGACCGCCGCCCAGGGCAGCACAAAGAGCAGCAGGCAGCCGACCGCAGGCAGCAGGAGGCGCGGGCGGCGCGCAATCAGCAGCGCCGCGATCAAAATGACCGGCGTCAACGGGAGAATGGGCGCTTTGGCCAGGTATCCCAACCCCAGCACCGAACCGAGCAGCGCGAAGGTGACCGGGCGCAGATCACCGGTCTGCATGCGCGCCAGAAGTCCGCAGGCCAGGAACAGGGACGCCGCCATCATCATGTCCGCCGGACTGCGGGTCAGTTTGGTGAGGTCGACAATGCACCAGAGGAAGAGAGCGTAGGCCAGCAGGGAGCAGGGGACAGGGGAAGGGCCGACGGAAGCAGAATCGCCTGCCGAACTCGACCTTCTCCAGGTCTCGACCGCGCGCCACATGAACAGGAAGGACGCGAGCAATCCCAGGTAGACGGCGAACCCGACGAAGCTGACGGCGGTGAATTCCCAGTCAGGCGCAGGACGAAGGACGATGAGCATCGCGGCCAGCAGCCAGGAATAGAGCGGGCTCCAGAAAGCGTTGACGGCGGCTCCAAAGTCGCCGCGCGCCCAGGAGAAGGCGATGTCGAGGTAGGAGACGGTGTCCCCGCCTTGCAGATCGCGGTCGGCGATGGCGCGGAACAGGCCGAGAAACACAGCCAGTGCCAGAAGCAGTCCGCGGAGCCAGCGTGGCGCGAAGCGAATGGCAGGCGAGGTCACGCGCGACAGTCTAATGCCGGTTGCCGGCTTTCAACCCCACGTCTGCGCCAAAAACCCGGCGCAGACATGGGGCACCGTTCCCGACAGTTCCAGTCGCGCTACGGACCGGTCGAGGTCGAGGATCTGAACGGAGAAGAACAGCTCGACGACGAAGAGGTGCTGGTGGAAGTCGGGCACTCCTCTCCGCCGGTGGTGCCGACGGCGATCCCGACAGCAATGGCAAGGGCAATGGCCGCGATGATTGCGACCTTGCTGCGGTTGCTCATGCCGACGCCGCGCTCTTTCTCGACCACCATCGTGGACTCAATGCTGTCCTGCTGCACCGAGAGCGGTGTCGGACTCGGCCCTTCCACGTGCCCGGCGCGCACCTCCGCCATCTGGCCGCCGCCGACATCCGTACCCGGCGGCACGGGTGTGGCCTGCGAGTCGGGCTGGTTGGGGTCTTTGCGCAGAGGCGTGATGTTGACTTTACCCGTATAGACGATGACCAGGGTACGGTCGGCGTCTACGAACACATAGAAGTCGGTGCCGATCACGCCAATGACGGCGTGCGGCGTCTTGACCTCGAACTTGGCGCCGGGCTTGGTCAACTGCACCACCCGGCTGCGCAGCCGGCCGTAGTTCAGGTCCAGTTGGGTCAGCTGCGAAGCGCCGTCATGCTGCACCACCCGCAGCTCGCTGTTCGAGCCCATGCTGAGCAGCGAGCCATCCACCAGATGGGCGCGCAGGCGTCCGCTGGCCATGGTGCGGAGCATGTCGTTCCAGGCCAGGCTGTCCTTGACCTTCACATTGGCCGCGTTGCGCGTGGCCGAGGGAACCAGCGCGCCCACTTCACCCGCCCGCTGGGCCTGCGCTAGCGCATGCGGAAATGGGGAAAGCAGAACACATAGAGCAATTGCGATTGCCTGTCTGGGGAGGGAACCCTTCGCCGTGCGAGTCATCTGCGGCCTCCTGTGCACCGGGATCGTCCGGACGGAGGAATCCGCGGTTCTGCGGCTGGTGCCCGATGACCCTTCCGTATAAGACCGCAGCCTGCGAATGAGGGTACAGATATCGCCCAGTGAAGAGGGGAGGCCAGCAAGCTACGCCGGGGCCGGCGCGGCTGTCAAGCACTAACCGGCGGATGCGCCTTTCTCCCCGTCGGCAGCATCGAGCACACGGGAGGGTTGGTGGTCGCCCGCGCGGCGAGGCGGGAGATTCCTGGAAGCCCCAAGCACTCGGGGCGAGAGGTAGATCGTAGCGGACCCTGCTGAGCGACGGCTATCTGTCCGAGTTGAAAATGTCGGCCCGGGCTTTCCACTTCCCGTCCGGCTGCTTCTTCCACACCACTACGTACTTGCCGTCGGTAGTGACGGGCTTTCCCTGGGCGTCATTCAAGGTCAGCGTATAGGTGCCGGTTTCAAAGGCCAGGTCGCCGGACCTGGCGACCTCGATGTGCGTTGTGGTGAAGCCGGCTGCGAAACCCGGACTGGTGAAGAACTCCTTCCAGAAGGCGAGGATGTTTCCCTTGCCGGTCACGAGAGGAGCGTTGGGCGGGAAAACGCTGGCGTCGGGCGCGTAGAAAGTGACGAATCTCTCGGCATCCTTGGCGACCCCCGCCTCCGCCCACGCGGCCGTTTCGGCGCGAATCGCCTTCTCATCGGCGGCGCGTGTGTCTGGCGGAGCGTTACCGGCAGGGGCTTTGTCCTGCGCCACACCTGCGACGGCCAGGGAAGCAGCAACGGCCGCAGCGAGAATCAATGACGTGCGCTTTCGCATTTCTGACCTCCTTGGAAGTGCCGGCAACGGCCTGAGTGGCGGGCGTTGGTGGAGCTAGTCGGGATCGAACCGACGACCTCATCGCTGCGAACGATACTGCACTCGGTTCGCTTTGTCCATCTTTTCAATCACTTAGACCTTGCCGCCTGCCCCAAATCAGGGCAGTTTTTGGAACGTATGTGGAACGTTGCGCGGCCGGAGGGTTGCCTCAAAGCACCCATCAAGGCCCGCGCGGGCCGGCGGACCGCACCGCCCAGTTCCTGGCGGCCCTTAGGCGCAAGCAGGAGGCGGTTCCAGGGGGTCATCGACCACATCGCCACGCTGAGGCTGGTCATAGAGACAACAGGCCGACCTACTCCGGTCCAGCGAATGTTCGATTCATTCTCTCAAGTATGGAGATCATTTCGTCCAGGCGCTGGTCCAGCTGATGCGCAGCGAGTGCGGGAACCTTACCCAGGCCTTTCATGCGGCGGGGGCGGCAGTTCTCCAGGATGGTCCACATCTGGGAGGTTTCGGCTGCTACGATGCGCCGCAGGTCACGCCGATGCGTCTCCAAGCCGTAATCCCGGGCCAGCTTCTCGGCAAGGGGCTGGAGCTTGTGGAGCGCTTCGCGCAAGAGGGCCGTGTCGGCTGCGGACAGTGACGGCTCCACTACATTCAGCCGGGCAGGAGAGGGCTTGTGGTCCAGCAGATCCAGAATGCGCACGACGGCCGCGTCCACCATGGCCATGGAAACCGCCAGACGGCGAAGATGATTCTCATTGAGTCCCGGGTCATCCATGAGTCGGGCTCTCCCCTTTCATCCTGAAGTCGATGTACAAGGGCGTGATCTTGATGTGATCCTCGGAGCGGTACCTGGCCTGGCCAGCCAGGTCGAGCATGGCGAGGATGGCCCCGGGGTTGCCCTCGCTGAACTCCACGGCGCGCTGCAGGAAGTCGTCCAGATTTTGCGCTTGGAGCCCTTTGCGGTTTGCAGCCTCACGCGCAAACTGCGCGGCGACCTCCAGGTCGAAATTGTCGAGGGAGAATCGGTCGGAACGGTCGGGAAAACGGCGGAGCAGAAAGCCCACGTCTTCCATGTGCGCCGAGCGCGCCACGGCAACCACCGAAGTCGAAGCCCAACTTGCGACCTCTTTGAGAGTTGCCGCGAGCGCCTGTGAAGCGAAACCGAGGTGGTCCAGGACGACGGTGTACCCGGTCGCCTTCAGAGCTGCGGCGACGATCCCCCGGATCGCGACCGCCGATTTTGCGGGAATCGCGCTCTCCGGATGGCCGCCCAGCTTGGCGAGAACAACGGGGTCTCCGCGCTGAGCGAGCGCAGCGGCTAACTGGCGAAAGATGCTTAAGCTGCTGGCAGAGTGTCCGCAGTAGAGGATGGCGGCATCGTCCCGAATCGCCTGCTTCAGGAGCAGCGTCTTTCCGACGCCGGCGGGACCATGGAACAGGAACGAGCTCCGCTGCTGGAAGCGCTGGCGGAGCTTCCCGAGTTCCTCCACGCGGTCGAAGACGTAGTCGGCCATCAGCGTCGGTTGGGGAATGCGCCTCCGTGCCGGATGTCGACCTCCGTGACGGTGACCAGGCGGTTGCCGACCATCTTCGTGATGGTCGGCATCATGCGCTCGATGTTCTCTTCGGACTCGATGAACTCGATGACCAGCGGCAACAGTCCACCGGCATCGACCAGGGAGGTCGTCGAAATCCCGGCCGCCCTGGTGTAACCGGCAACGCCACGCAGCACCGTCGCTCCTGCCATGCCTTCTTTGGCCAGCGCCTGCATCAGCTCCAGATGCAGGGGTCGCCCGTGCCATTGATCGGCCTCGTTGATGTAAATAGAGACGCGCTTGGCTTTCATCCGATCTTCCTCGCAATTACCGCTCCCAGGACTACGGCCCCGAGGGATGCGACGTTGTTTCCCAGGATGTTGAGGACGGCCAGCTTCACGGCGCCTTCCTCGTACATTTTCAGGGTCTCGAAGGCAAAGCTGGAAAAGGTCGTGAACGCCCCGCAGAAGCCGATGGCGATCAGCAACCGCCAGCGCGGGTCGGCCAGCACGCGCTCGGTGGTCCAGATCAGAAAGAAGCCGATGATCAGGCTGCCCACCAGGTTGATGGCCAGAGTCCCGACGGGAAACGACGCCGTGACATGCTGGGCAGCCCATCGGCTGACCAGGTATCGGCAGACGGCTCCGAAAATGCCGCCCAGCGCTACCCACGCGATGTCATGCATTGGGGGTGTCCTTTCGCCTGCCTGCGGGTATGAGCAGAACCGCACCCGTCAAGGCAAAGATCGCGGCACACGTGAAGGCTGTCAGGGCCGAGTACTTCCACCACAGGAAGCCGACGGCCGCGCTGGAAATCAGGTCGCCGATGCCGTTCACCAGGCCCAGAAGACCGAATCCGCTGCCACGGACCGCTTCCGGCAGGAGCTGCGCGGCATACGACGCTTCCAAAGCATCCACCATGCCGATGTAAAGGCCGGCTCCGACAAACAGGGCGACCAAGGGCACAAGCGAGCCGGCCACACCGAATCCCAGAGCGACACCGGCAAACAGCAGGTACGCGGTGAGCAGCAGCCAGCGGCGGCTCACGAAGTCGCCCAGGTGGCCCGCCGGGAAGGAGGTCGCGGCGTAGACCGCGTTGTGCAGGGTGTAGAGCCCGATGGCCATAGCGTCGGCCTTGCCTGCAAACGCCGGCCTAAGCACTTCGGACGCACGCAGGATCAGCAGGGTGTGAGCAAAGTTCCCCACGCCGAAGAGGCCCGCGGCCAAGAGGAAGGTTTTGAACGCTCGCGGAAACTCGGACCAGGCATGGGCCATGCGCAGTCGTGAGCCGTCTCGCCTGCGGTCACGCACCAGGGCGATGGCGGCCACGGCCGCGGCTCCGGGCATGAACGTCAGCAGGAAGATGGTCCGCAACTGGACGTGGGAGACAAGCAGCAGAGCCAGGGCGGGACCGAGCACGGCGCCCACCGTATCCATGGAGCGCTGCAGCCCGAAGCCGCGACCGTAGGTGGCGGGCGTAACCGAATCCGCCAGCATGGCGTCGCGCACCGGGCCTCGCGACCCGCGGCCCATCCAGGCCAGCGCCCGCAACGCCAGAATCGAGGTCCAACTGGTTGCGAACGCGAACGCCGGCTTTGCGATGGCGGTCAGCGAGTAGCCCGCGATGGCAATCTCCTTCCGGCGTCCGATGCGGTCGCTGTAGTGCCCGCTCAGGAATTTCAGTAGGCTGGAAGCGGCGTCCGCCGCGCCTTCAATCACTCCAAGCGCGGCCGCTCCGGCACCCAGTGCCGTGAGATACAGAGGAAGAATCGCGGTTGCCGCCTCGTGACTCATATCGCTGAACAAACTGGCGAAGGACATGAGGAGGACATTCCGGTTCAGCCATGGGTGGGAGCCCGCAGGAACTCTGGCGTCCACGCCTTCCTGAATGGCAGAGTTCATTCCGTCCCCTTGCCTTCCGCCGGTCCCCGGAGGGCAGTGTTCGCCGCCTCTCGAACGACGAGCGACGAATCTTGCAACGCTACCCGGACGGCGGCCCGGGCGTCGCGCGACTCATGACGAGCAAGCGCGGCGACGGCACTGGCGCGCACGAAGTCATCCTTGTCGTTCAGCAGCCGCAGCAGCAAGGGCACGGCAGCCGGGTCTGCTTGACGTCCCAGCAGCCAGCCGATCCGCGCCCTGGTCTCCGGAAGCGGGTGCGCTGTTGCAGCGGCGAGTTTCTCCATCAGAGGACGTGAGTCCGCGCCGGCGGTGGTGGCCCCACAGCGCGGACACCGGTCTTCCTCGCTGCACATCTCGTTCCAGCAATGAGTGCAGAAGGCGAGCATTGCTTAACCCTCCGGCCGAACTCTATCGACCGAGTGCCCGATCTCACCTTGGCCGGCGGGCTGCAGTGAGCGCAGTTCGGATTCCAGGCCAGCCAGACGCGAGAGCTCGGCCTCCACGGCAGCGCTGCCGGCTTGTTGCGCCGACCTGGCGCGCGCCAGCGCCCGCCCGGCTACGCTGCTGATCTCACGCAACAGCGCTCGAATCTCACTCTCCAGTCGCCGCCGGCTTTCCGCTACGCGTTCGTCGAGATCGCTCTGCACGCGGCTGGCATTGGTCTCCAGCAGCAGATCCAGAAATTCCCGTGCTTCGGCTGCGACAGGCTCGTACTGGCGAACCATTCCCAACAGCAGGTCGGCCAGATAGCGGAGTGGAGAGGCCGGCCGAGCAATGTGCAGGAAATCATAGAAACAGAACTTCGAGGCAGTGCGAAACGCCTCCTCTGCCTCCAGGTTCTCGGGCAGGGCGGCCACGCCGGACAGCCCTGCCGCCGCAATCCGCCGCAGAAACTCGTTCGCCAACTCGATGAAGCGCCGGGCCGCCTCGCTGTAAGCTTGTTCGGCCTGGGCTTGCTCCGTTTCCAGCCACGGCATGACGTGATGCCGGGCAGTCTCCTGAGCCGCCCGCATGGCTTCGCGACGGAACCGCGGACCGGTTCTGCGAGGCAGCGCGGCCAGCTTTCTCTCCAGGTCCACCTGGGCGATAGCACGCACGCGCTTGAGGAAGTCGTTTCGCCGCTGCTCGAACAGGTGCGAGAGCTTGCGCTGCTCGCCGGTGAAAAGATAGCTGAGATCGCCCAGAGAGCGCTCGGCGGCGGCAATCGTGTCGTCCAGCGCGGCAATGCGGCGTTCTGACTGCTCGATGGGCCGGACCAGGGCCTCGCGCTCCTCCCTGACGACCGCGAGAAGCTGGGTGCACAGGCGAAGCAGCCCGCGCTCGGCGGCGGACCGAGTCAGAACCTGGCCCGAACGCTCGGCCAACTCCTCCAATTCCCGGACAAGCGCCGGCCAGTCGCGCTCGGGACCGCGATTCTCCATGCGCTCGACTGCACTGATCTGGAAGATCGGCCCAATGCCGCGGCCCAAGTGCTGCTCCAGTGTGCGCCGCGAGAAGTCCATGGCGGCCTTCCGCTCCGGCTCGCTGGCCCGGTCGGCTTTGTTGAGCACGAAGAGCAAGTGCTGCACCTGGTGAGCGACCGACTCCACCAGCTCCAGTTCGTCGCCCGAAAGCGGCGGGTCGGCCCCGATGAGCACGATGGCTGCATCAATATGTGGAATGAACTCGCGAGTGGCGGCGGTATTGGCCTCAAAGACGGAGCCCAGACCGGGCGTATCCACCAGACACATCCCGCTCGCCAGCAAGGGACTGGGGACAAACGCCTCCACCGCCGTGACTCCCTTGGCGTTCTGTGGGTTGTGCTCCTCGGAGACGTATTGTCCGAGCGCATCCGGCGATATGGCCTTCCACTCTCCAGACTGCAATCGCACGCGCGCCGAGCGCGAGCCGAATCGCAGAATGGTCGGGACGGTGGTAAGAGGCACGATGCCGGTGGGAAGCAAGGCATCGTGCACCAGCGCGTTGAGCAAGGTGGACTTGCCGCGCTTGAACTGCCCGACGCAAGCGACGTAGAACCGGCCCTCGGCCACGCGCTCGGCCAGGGAGCGAGCGTCAGCCGCGAGGCGCGCCGCGCCGAAATCATCGGCCAGCGCAGCGATGCGGTTCAGCGCCATCACGTCGCGCGCGCCTTCGAGTTCGAGCTCAGTTCTGCTCACGTTGGTGGACATAGCGGATCACTTCCACGTTCGAGACCGCGATCAGCCCCTCTTTGAGCATGGGCTCGACCGCGGGAATCAGCTTCGCAATCTTCTCCTCGGAATCGATCACAGAAACCATGACCGGCGCATCGGAGGAAAAGGCGAACAGGTGCGTCTTACGGATGCGGGTGCTTGCCCCGTACCCCTCAAAGCCGCGGAACACGGTGGCTCCAGCCATATCGAGCTCGCGGCACTTCTCGACGATCGCCTGGTACAGGGGCTTGCCCTGCCACTTGTCGTCCTCGCCGAAGTGGATGCGGACCATCTTGGCTTTGCCTTCGAGCTTCACCTCGGCTCCTTTCTCCGCTCTTCCCGACGGAAGTTGTGCGTGTACTTGATGAGCTCCACGTCGGAGAGCACGACCATGCCGCCCTGCAGCATTTCATCCAGCAGGGGCAGGAACCTGCGCAGCTTCTCTTCGGAATCCACGATGGAGAGCATGATCGGCGCATCGTGTGAGAGTCCCAAGGGTTTGTCCTTGTGCATTCTGCGGTTGGCCCCAAACCCGAGGATCCCGCGGTACACAGTCACGCCGGCGATGTCGTTGGCCCGCAGGCTCTCGATGAGCGCCTGGTACAAGGGCTTGTCGCGCCAGCGGTCGTTTTCACCGATGTAAATTCGCATGAGCTTCGCCCGACCCTCCACCCGGACCGCCGTCGGCTCCTCTTTGGCCATCTCGCCGGCCGGTTGCGACGGTTTGACCACTGTCGTGTCCTGCAGCTCGATCAGCCCGCTTCCAACCATCTCGTGGAGCTTGGGCAAAAGCTCGTTCACCTTGTCCAGCGACTCGATGAACTCGACCTTGACGGGCAGATTCTCCGTCAGCCGCAGGATGCGGGTCGTGTGCAGGTGATGGTCGGCGCCGAACCCGGCGATGCCCCGCGTCACCGTGGCGCCGGAAACGCCCCGGTAGAACAGGAAGTCCAGGATGGCGGAGTACGCCGCCTGGCCGTGGTATTGCTGGTCCTCGGCGACGTAGATTCCCACCCGCTTTGCCGGACCTGGTTTGAGCAAGCGTCCTCCTACTCTGTCTCTACCCCTCGTTGCGATACCAGGAACTCCGCCGCCCGTCCCAGCACGCCTCCTCCGCCCGGCTGCCCCTCGCGCACACGGGTCAGAAACGACTGCAGCTCCTCCTGCAGCTCCTGAGCGCTTCGCCGGGCAATCGCTCGGATCGCTGGCTGCAACCGAACCGGTACTTGCGGCAGCAGCTTGCTGGCATGTGCCCGGCAAAGCCTCCCATGCTTTTCCATCCAGCGCATCACCATCGGGTGCCTGAGCTGCTGGGCCAGTTCCTTCAGGCGCAGGGTTTCCTGCTGCCGGATCTGCGCACAGAAAGAACACTCCCTTGCCGCTTTACCCGAAGCATCCTCATCCAGTCTCGCCAGCAGGTTGAGGAACAGACTCGCCGCGTGGTCCGCCTTCACCGCAGCCGCCAGAGCCCAGGCGTGGAAGTTGCAGACGCCCGCCACCACGTCCGGCGCGGCGCCTTGCAGGCTGGCGGACTGGTAGTTCTTCAGGAAGACACAGATCGGGCAGCCGCCCTTGGCCAGCGCCTGTGTGATCTGCCGAATGTCCACCGGCTTGGCCAGTCTCATCCGACCACCTTCCCGGATACCGCTCCCAGCCACACGAAAATGAAGCCCACGATCACACTGAGCACTACGTTAAGCAGGCCCGTGACCCACTGCCCGTCACGTACCGCCATGAGCGTTTCGTACTCGAATGTCGAAAACGTCGTGTATGCACCGATAAAGCCGATAGGAATGAGGTATCGCCATTTGGGATGGAGGTGCGTGCGTTCGGTCAGGATGGTGAGGATGAGTCCGATCAGGAAGCATCCGGAGCAGTTCACCACAAAAGTTCCGTAGGGGAAGCGAACCCCCATGCGCTCGTAGACCAGGCCGCCCACCCAGTAGCGGGCAACCGCTCCCAGAAATCCTCCCACCCCAATCATCAGATACTTGATCACTCCGTCCGCTCCCCTCCATTCAGTTCGCGGTACATCGAGCCGACTGTACTCTCCAGCTCTTCGACAGCCTGGTTCAGTTCCGAAACCGCCGTCGCCTTCACTTCTCCGTAGCCACGAAGGTGCTTGGGGCGCATCTCCGTGATGGCAATGTCGACGAAGTCCAGGCTCGCCTGAACCGCATGCAAGGCGCTGATCTGCGGCGGGGGCACGGCGATGTCCAGGCGTTCCAGCACCTCCAGCAGATTCTGCCGCATTGCCGCGATGGACTCCTCCATCCGTTCCCGCTGTCTGGGAGACACGTCCGCGATGTACTTCGGGAATGGCGACCGGGAGTTGGTGGAATCGAGGATGTGCTCAATCTCGGTCAGCAGCCGGTCGGCATCCTGGATGCAAACCAGGACCCGATGCTTCTGATAAGGATTCAGCAGTTCGGTGGAACTCTCTGTTCCCGCCATCGCACACCTGTACACTTCAGGACTCGGTCCGATTCGCTTGCCTAAGGAGACTGACTGCTGGCGGGGCCTTCGGGCCGGTAAGACAACATCCCACCATAGACAGCCTCGGTAGGAGTCATCTTCCCGGTTAGGGGCGGTTAAGGGTGAACTCCAACACCCGTCTCTATTATCACCGACTCTCTACTGGTAGGCAATCCCGTCCCAAGCACGGCCTCAGCCTCCCATGGTTTTCTCAAACTCCCACGGGGTTACGAGTCTCCGGTGCCCGACCATCCGTCCCAAGCCGACTCGATGTGCGACCCGCTGCTCTTGCGTGAGCGTCCTCCGGTCGGCGGGATTATCGTTCTTGACATACTCCTCCATGTTCCGGGCGATCTCGTCATACACTTCGGCCTGCATTTCGAGCAGCCGCCGAAACAGACTCGGAGAGATCACATCTCCGAGCGCCTCAACGTGGGCCAGGCACAAAGGCGGCGCGGGCCTCGGCTGCCCGACGGCGGTGATCATCGCCGCCACTCGCTCCAGTTCCACGCGTTCCGCAAAGCTCTTCAGTGAGCACGCCGGGCACCGATCGGGCCCGGGCGGCAGGTCGTGCAAGCTGCCCAGCCGGCCCTCCCTGAGCTTCGCGCTCCAGGCCCGGCACACTTCCGCGTAAGCCGTGCAGACACCTTTCGGCGACGCCATCTCCGCATACTGCCAGGTGTGAAGCGGACAGAAACCGCCGAGCTCGGCATGGCGGTTGCGCACTTCTTCGTCGGTGCTCAGGTCGTACTGGTACTGGGCTAGAAAGTCGAACAGAACGTCGCGCAGCCGGGTGCACACGACGCATTCCGAGGTCGTATCCACTCCGTTCATTTCTGTCCTTCACCATGCCGCAGCACCTCGTGCAGGATCGCCAAGCCCCGATCCCATCCGCCGGCACTGGCCTTGCGCTGCGCCACCGCCTTCCGGATCAGCGGCTCCGCCGCAACGTAGTGCGCCACCAGGGCATCGCTGATCTCCGATTGCAGCAGCCAATCATCAACCGCGGCAAACTGGAGCAGCACGCCGATCAGCATCAGCTCTTCCCGGGCCTGGCTCACCTTGAGCCCCAGGCGGGCGCTGGTGACTGCGATATCCGCATCCCGATCGTGTAGGAGCGGTCTGAGCGCGATCCACTCGTTCTCAATGTTCCCAGCCTCCAGTAGAAGGCGCAGTGCCCGGCGACGCCGGCGAAGGCTCGAAGCGTTTTCCTGGTCGGACGACGGCTCCGGATGCAGTGCCGCAGCCACCAGCCACGGCTGAGCTTCAGCCATCATTCCGGTGAGCGCTTCCGCGGCGGGTCCGCGGTTGATGTCGTCGCCGAGGGCTCGGACGAGATAGGGAATCGCTTCCGCCACGTGACACGTCCCCAGCGCCTCCGCAACTCCGGGCAACATGTGCCGGGCAGCAAGTTCGAGCAGCGTATGGCGCACCTTCTCGGTGCGCCACCGCATCACACACCGGGCAGCCAGGCTCTGCACCGTTTCCTCCGAAAGGCGCAGAATTGGATCGGGGATGGCTCTGGGCTGCGTCAGGTATTCGAGCAGCGTATCGACCTCCCCCAATTCCGCGAGCGCGCGCACTGCCCGCCGGCGGGGCTCAGCCACGGACACCGCCTTGCCTTCCAGTAGCAGCCGCCGCAGGGGCTCGACGGCCCGCGTCCCGCAGGCCACCAGCATCGTTACCGCCAGTTCGCCTTCCGTGAGTGAGGCCAGGCTCTTCACCAGCTTGTCGATACTCTCGTCCGAAAGACTCTGGAACGGATGGACCACGACTGCCGGCGCGGCCTTCTCGGCGTCGGCGTCGCCCTTGGGGTCCGGCTGCGCTGCTCCTCGGGTCTCTGACATCAGAGGCTCCTTTCGATGGCCTGCACGTCCGAAACCGAGCCCGTTCTCAGCACCAAAGCCAGATCGTCCCGCACCGACCGCGGAATCGGCAGAGCCTGCACTTTCCGGATCGTGCTTTCGTACGGATACGGACAGGACTTCAGGTCCGCCTGGCCATCCTCCCAGACCGCATAACACGCCTCCGGTCTTCCGATCTTCGGTTGACCCAGGCTCCCCGGATTGATCACTAGCTTGCTGCCTACTCTGCGTATCGCAGGCATGTGCGTGTGACCGACCAGGATGACTTCCGCTGCTGCGTTTCGGACTTCTCTTTTCCATTGCGGGCTGTCGGCCTCGCAGTATCCGAACAGCGGCTCGGACGGAATCGCATGGAGAAGACAAAAGGTCGTACCGGCCGCGCGAATCTCTCTGTGCAGCGGAAGCTGCCTCAGGAATTCCTTCTCGTCCGGCTGCAGGACTGCCGCCGTGAACCGCGCAGTCTCTGCCGCCATCTCCCGGAACCGAGGCGAGCAGCGGGGATCCAGATCGAAGCCGATGGCGTGGTCGTGGTTGCCGCGCACGACCTGCGACGCGTGTACCCGTGCCCAGGCAATCACTTCCCGCGGCTGCGGCCCGTAGTTCACCAGGTCCCCGAGCACCCACAGCTCATCAAAGGGCTCGCGCAGCGCGTTCACGGCGTCGTAATTACCGTGCAGATCGGAGACGATCAGGATTCTCACGGTGGTCCCTTCCATCCTCACTTGCGACCGCGTCCAGGCCGGCGATCAGGCGCGCCGCCCGCTCCACTGCGTCGGCCGCCTGGCCCAGTGGCTCGCCGCGCCGCTGGTAATCGTGCTTCTCGATGAAGGTGCGCAGGTCGCGCAAGTGTTCCTCGATGCGATGCAACGTCAACTCGCGCAGCCAGACCGTTCGTTCCGGCGTCTTCCACTCCCGCAGTGCGATCTGCGTGTGGCGCAGACACAATGGGTCGCGGGAGACTGCGGAAGCGTACTTTTCCTCCTCCGACAACAGCTCCAGCACCTCGATGACTGCCTGTTCCTTGCGTCGGTTCTCACGACAGAACAGGCAATTCTGGCCTGGCGCGAGTGCCGGTTCGGAATTGTGCCTCTGCCACCGTGCCCCTCGCCCACGTCCGGGTGTCTCCCCGGATTCTGAAATCTCCCGCTCCCACTGCCTTAGGAGTTGTTCGCAAAGGATGGCCAGGCCAATGCCACCGGCCTGCCAGGTCTGCTCCTCGATCTCTTTGGCCAATCGAAGGTGGCGCGCGCAGAAGCCGCCTCCCTCCAGAAAGTCTTGCCGGACCAAAGGTGACATCATGCCCTCGTAGAGGAATGACCAGACAGACCGCCGCTCGGACAGCCGCACCGATTGGCAAACCACACAACCGCCTCGTGGCAAAGCCTCGTCCAGGGCCAGCCGCGTGAACAACAAGCCGGCTCGCGATTCCTCCCTTTCGTTCGGCTTGCGCTCCGAGTTCATGGTCCGTCCCCTGAATCAGCGCACCACCAGCACCGGGCAGTGCGCATAGCGCAGCACTTTCTCTGAGATCGACCCGATGATCCACTTCTCGAACATCGACGTGCCGCGCCGCCCCAGGATGATCAGGTCGGCTTTTTCCTTTTCGGCCCGGTGTATGAGCTGTTCGGCCGGATGACCGACGACCACCTCAGCCACCAGGTCAACGCCCTGTTCCTTGGCAGCCTCGATCAGTCGGGCGAAACCCTGTTGGTAGTGTTCCCTTGCGTCGTCCAAAACCCCATTCACCTCGATCTTCAGGGCTGGCTCAGGCGGCCGCGCGACCGCCAAAATCAGGACCTTCGAATCGAGCGCGCGGGCGAACGCTACCGCGGTATCGGCCGCCTTCTCGGCCTGCGCCGAGCCGTCATAGCCGACCAGGATCTTGCGGAATGTGGTGTGTCGTCTGCCGGGCATTGTGCCTCCTAGTCAGCGGTGCTCAGGACTGGCTGTGTTACGGGTCCCTGGGCGTCCTCCCGCGGAAGCAGATGCCGTGGAAGGAAGAATGCATTGGCGATCATGGTCGGAATCACCGCGCTCCCGATCACCGTAGCCACCAGGTGCGAGTACTGCGCCTGATCGATCACGCCATGGTTCAGGCCGAACAGGGCGGAAATGGTGCCGAACGTCAGACCGGTAGACATCATGAGCGTGTAATAAAGCCCTTCTTCCCGGCCGTACTTGAAAGCCTTCACCGTGGGAAACAACCCCACGAACTTGGAAAAGCTCTTGGCTGCCAGCAGCACGAGGAATACGACCGGAGCTCCGATCAGCGCCGGCACGGACACGAACGATCCCGCCCGGATGAAATAGAAGGGCGTCAGCAGGCCGAAGGTCAGCGTGCGCAACCGGCGGACGAGGACATGGTCCTTGCCCACCGTTCCCGCCAGCACCATCCCGATGATGTAGGCAGGCAGTACCGCTTCGCTTCCCGCCCACACCGCCAGCCCGCCCATGCCGAACAACAGCAACAGGAGGTACTTCGCCTCTAGCTCCGAAACCCGCCCGCCGTATCGTCGGAAGAAGCGAGGTGTCAGGAACGGCAGCACCACGAACACCGCGGCGCTAAGGACCACGAAGATCAGCGTGCGAATGGTAAACGGCGAGAAGATCAAGCCCAGCGCGATGACCGTGCCCAGGTCGTTGACAAAGCAGGCGGCAAGGATCGCTTTTCCGAAGTCCGTGGTGTTGAACCCTAGTTCCAGCATCACCGCATACACCACGGCCACTGACGTAGTCGAAAGCGCAACCCCCGCCAGCAGGCTGGATCGCGCGCTCCAGCCGAGCAGGTAGTGCGCGATGGCTGCGCAACCGAAAAACGGCCCCAAAAAACCGACCAGGCCCACCACGGTCGCCTCTTTCCACTTGGTTCGGAAGATCGCCGGGTCGAGTTCCGCGCCCGCAAGAAACGTAAGCACGATGGCGCCCGTTCCCGCCAGAAAAGTGATCCAGCCCGTGCTCGCGCCCAGCGCGGCAGTACCCACCATCGCGCCGATGACGAGCTGGGCCACCGTGCCCACCACGATCTCCGTCAGCGCGGTCGAGATCTTGAACCAGATGGCCAGCAGCGTCGCGAGCAACGCCAGCCCCACCCAGAGCGCAGCCAGAACCCACACGTTCTCCATAGACCGATGCCTCAATCTGTGTTGTAGGGAATCGCTGCCGGGTCCATGACTCCGCGACAAGATTCCCTTGTCAGGAGTCATCATCTGCCCCCGGCTTCAGGCGGGACAGCGGTTAACGGTGAACTCCTTCACCGTGTCAACGACGAGTCCTACGTACTATAAGATGCAGATCGGAGTCAATGGGTTTCGGTTGCGGTTCTCGATTCTTGCGGCATGTCGCACATGGCGCCCGCGCCGGCAGTCTGTGCTGAACATGCGTAAGACGCGACGGCAACATCCTCCGTCGGCATCTGCGGCCGGCGGCCCTCAAGCTCAGCATCGACCCCAAAAAGGCCACCTGGCGCGCATTGCGCACCTCCTGCGCTACGTGGATGGTCGAGGCCGGCGCCAACCCGAAAGACGTACAGGGGCAGATGCGGCACGCGCGCATCTCCACCACCATGGACATCTACGCGCAGCGCGTCCCCGACAGCCAGCGCCGGGCCGTCGACCGCATGATGGACATGGTGGAGGCTCGGGGACTGCAGTCAGGACAATCCGTGGGCCCAATGATCAACTGAATTGGAACGTTTTGGAACGTAATGGAACGTAAACGCAGTGCGGACGGGCTGTAAGTGATTGAAACCATGGTGGAGCTAGTCGGGATCGAACCGACGACCTCATCGTTGCGAACGATGCCGTACACCGTTTGCTCCGCCCATCTTTTCAATCACTTAGGCCTACCACCTGCCCCAAACCAGGGCAGTTTTTTGGAACGTAAATGGAACGTTGCGCGGCCGGGGGTTTGCCTCAATTCAATTCCATCAAGGCCGCGGAATCGCGGAACGATCAGGGTGGTTTTCGGACGGTTCTGAGGGGGTACCTGACAAGATGAAGCACGAACTCCTTTCCCGCTGGTCGGAGAATCTACCCAGTTTCTTACCAACTCACGCTCTGTTTTCGCGGGCTGGCTTGAAGCTGGAAGGACGGGAGGCCTGATGGGCAAGAGCGCAGACATACTATCGGCGCGGGAGGCTGCCTTTGTGCTCCATTACCAAGGTAATGCCCGCGAGGCCGCGTTGAAAGCCGGCTACTCGGCAAAGTCGGCGGACCGTACGGCACAGTTCCTGCTGGGCCGCCCTTCGGTGCAAGCGGCCCTCAGGCGCAAGCAGGAGGCGGTTCTAGCAGTCATGGAGCAGAGCGGCAGGAACATGGGCCACGCCTTCGTTGCCCAGGGTCTCACCCCGGACTTTATCGCGAGAAAGCTCAAAGAGGTCCTGGACAGCCCACCGCATCCCCAGCGGGGCTGGATTGACCACATCGCCACGCTGAAGCTGGTTATAGAGATCCTGGGGCTGGCGCGCAGAAAGCCTGCGCCTGAGGACAATCAGCCCGAGATCAGCGAAGACGGCCGGTTCCTCATTTACAGGCCGAATCGGCGCCGGGAACTGGGGCGGGGCTGAACCGAGGGGCAGATCTGCTGCGGTGGCTGTCGTCGTTCCTACGCTACTCGGTAACAATCCGTTCCGAAGGTGGAACGAGGCTTACTTCATCCCACCCTTCGCTGGCGCGAAGGAATGGGGCACCCTCCGGGGCCGAGCGGTGCGGGAAGCGTGGGCCACCCGCCATGTAGCGCAGCTTTTCGATGCGCTTGCGCCTGCTCCAGACGTTGAAATCGTAGAAGCGGCGCTGCCAGAAGTGCTCGCCCTCCGGCCTGCCGTCCGGCAAAAGCCTCAACTGAGCGCGCGACCTCGCTCGCTCTCGGCCCGCCAGCAGCCGCCGGGCCACGCGCTGCTTCAGCACCTGCATCACCAGCGACGGATCGCCTTCTTCCGGTTCGCTCATCCGCAGGTGAAAGTGTTCGGGCATGACCACGTATCCCACCACCTGGAAGCGATAGCGTCGCCGGACCTGCTCCAGGATGCGCAGAAACAGGTCGCGCCGTGCAGGTGTCCCCAGCAAGGGACGCCGCCGCTCACAACTGCAGGTGATGAAGTGCAGATGCCCTTCGCCGTAGTAGCGCTTCAGCCCCTTGGGCACAAGGGAGGAGTACCACGATACCGCGCCCCAGCCGCGACTCGGTTGCAATCCGTTCCGCAGGTGGAACAAGACTTGACCTCATCCCACCCTTTGCTGCGCAAAGGAGTTGATTGGATAACAGCGAAGGCTCCGACTCGACCCGGTAGTCTTTGGTTAAGGACCAAGGCTGCTGGGGAGGAAGGAGCCCTCGCATGATGATTGTAGGCTGTGATTTTCATCCCAGCTGGGAACAAGTGGCCTGGCTGGAGACGGAGACGGGAGAGACCGGGGAGGCGAAGCTGGTGCACGCGGCCGGGGAGGCGCAAGCGTTCTATGGGCGACTGAGTGGGCCCGCGCTGATCGGTCTGGAAGCCACCGGGAACTGCCACTGGCTACAGGACCTGCTGACCGGGTTGGGGCACGAGGTGTGGATCGGGGATGCAGCCCAGATCCGGGCCAGCTATGTGCGCCAGCAGAAGACGGACAAACGGGACGCAGCGCACATCCTGAAACTGCTGGTGGAAGGGCGCTTCCCGCGGCTGTGGGTGCCGGACCGCGAACAACGCGACCGGCGGCAACTGCTGATTCACCGCCACAAGCTAGTGGAGATCCGGGCCCGGGTGAAGAACGGGCTGCAGCATCTGGCGCTGAACCAGGGCGTACAGAAGAAGAGCCGACTGTGGAGCCGGGCGGGACTGGAGACGCTGCGTGCCCTGCCCCTGCGCCCCTGGGCAGCCCGGCGGCGGGAAGATCTGCTGGGATTGCTGCAGTCGCTGAACCAGCAGATCGCACCGCTGGATGAGGCGGTGGCCGAAGCCGCCCAGCAGGACAGCCAGGCGCGCTTGCTGATGACGCAGCCGGGGGTGGGTCCGGTGACCGCTCTGGCCTTCGTGCTGACCCTGGGGGATGTCACGCGCTTCCCCCGTGGCAAGCAGGTGGCCAGTTATCTGGGCCTGATTCCGCGCGAGCGCAGTTCGGCAGGACGGCAGAAGCTGGGAGCCATCAGCAAGCAGGGCAACCGCATGCTGCGCATGCTGCTGGTGGAGGCGGCGCAGCGCGCGGTGCGCTGCGACCCGGAGTTTCGCAAGCAGTATCTCCACCGCTGTCACTCCATGCCCAGGAACGTGGCCAAAGTGGCGGCGGCGCGCAAGTTGGCGGTCCGACTCTACTGGATGCTGCGCAGGCAAACGCCGTATCCGGAGATCGTTCGCATCGAGAGCAGCCCGCGGGTGCCCCTGGCCGTTCGCCCCGGCGAATAGGCCGCGACGTTGATTGGGTGCTCTCGCATCCCGCAAGGGCGGGATGTCCGCATAGAAGAATCATGGGCGCAGTCCGGCCCGCATCGATGGTTGGTGGAGCGATCCACCGCAGCGTGATTCACAACGTGGAACCCCAGAGTCCTTGGTCCTCAACTTCTCTGGCCCTCACCACGGTGCTCACGCACCGAAGGACGTCGTGTCCCTTGACAACGCCTTCGCTGTTATCGAGGGGCACCCTCCGGGGTCGTGCCGGGCCGAGGAGGGTGGGCCACCCGCCCTTCGCTCACGCTCATCCCGCCGTACTTCGCCTTCCACGCGTAGATCGTGTGCTTCGAGACGCCCACCTCCCGCGCCACGTCCTCCGCCCGCCGCCCCGCCTCCATCTGCTTCAGCGCGGCGATCATCTCCGCCTCCGTGTGCTTGGTCCGCGACACCGCTCCCTCCTCCTCTCCTGTACCGCTGGCAGAAGTATGAAATCATATTCAGCGCTGTGCGGATTTAGGGGAGCAGGTCAAACCCGCGCCGTAACCAACGACTTCATTTCAGTCCCGTACAATGCTGCCAATCCAGTTCAAGGCGACGACGAGAGCAGCAAGTAAGATTGGGAGTGACGCACGCCGAGGGTAGAAGTGAGCTGCGACTATGGCCACGACGCACAGCGTTACTCCTATCCAAACTAACAGCCGCGCTTTCCAGTACCAATCCACATCGAAGGCGAACCGTCCCAATCCCCAGAACCACAGACCGGCTGAGAGAAGTACTGCGACGTATCCGAGCGACGTGACGGCAACTCTTCTCTGGCTTTCTTCGCGTCGGCCGACGAATAGGAACCAGGTGAGGCTATACGCAAAATAGCCGAGGATTCCCAAGGTAAGCGCAGAAATCGCTACTCCAAGGGCAGCACTCATGGCTTCTGCTCCTTCGGCTTCTCCTTGTCTTCGTCAACAACGGTGGCTTCGTTCCTGTCCCCCTCCTTATTGAATCTCTCTTGGAGCTGCTGTTGCGTGCCGGAACCTAGCTGTGGGTCGCTCTGCTTCAACGCGTCGTACTTCCCGTACATCAGGTCGTTTTTGTCAGACGAGTGGTCTGTGCCAAGGAGTGCACTTAGGCCAGTGTCACCTCTAGCATTGTGCGTAACTTCATGGTCCGTGACGTTCCTCACTGTCTGGGGCGTGTTCGCAAGCTCTGTGTTGATGGTGACCCCGCCCAACACGGACTGCCTGCCATAGTCCGCCGATTTAGTCATGGATTCGTTCTTTTCCGCAGTGACGACAATGGTGTTGCTGCTCTTGACTACCTTTGCAGGGTCGCTCGTGACATGAACATTGACCTGCTTCACGCCCCATCGATGAAAGTCTGCCGCAATCTTCGGAGCTGCTTGATTTACCGTCTGGCGACTACTCTGGTCTTTAACAACGATCCAGAGCTGCATATCGCGGCCGTCCGGGTCGACGTAGACTAGCGGATTGTTACGGACGTAGCTGTAGAGATTTAGGCGCTGGGGATCTTGCAACCGGTTGGCCTTGATCGTGATCGGGTCCGGCGACATGAACTTTCCATGGCCGCTGTGGTAGTAGCGGGCGCCGAAGTAGTCGAGGCCCGTCTCCACGTCCCGCTCCTTGCCGGTGAACTTGTGGGTCTCGCCGTCGCTCGAGGCGGTCTGCTCCGCCCCGAAGGGGAAATAGTCGTGGCGGCTGATCACCGTGCCCGCTGAGTCCGCGATGACCCGCGGCGTCCCCAGGTGGTCGGCAAAGTGGTAGCGCGTACCCTGGGTCGCCGATTCGGTGGCCAGCAGCTCCCCGTTCAGGTAGATGTAGTCCTTCACCCAGGCGCCCACCCCCTGGCCGGAAGTCGTGAACTCACTCAGCGCCGGTCCGCCCGGGCCGTCGTTCATGTAGAGCGTGGTCACCCCGTTGACCGTGCGCTTCACCCGCCGCCCGGCGGGGGAGTAGACGTAGGTCGAAGTGCCCGCCCCGGCGATGCGGTTCTCCGCGTCATAGGTCAAGAGCACCGAGATGCCGTTGGTGAAATTGCCGGCGGCGTCGTAGTAGATCCCCGGATTAGTGATCTGGTTCTTGGTGTTGACCGTCAGGCTGAGCGGCGGCGCCGAGCACTGCGTCACCGTGGCACTGAGCAGGTTCCCCCAGATGTCGTAGCCGTAGTCCAGCCCCCAGCAGGTCGGACCATAGATGGACGCCGCCGCCGTCTTCAGCCGGTTCAGCTCGTCGTAGGTGTACGAGTAGCTGTTGCCTTGCCCGTAGTCGTTCACGAACAGCACGTTGCCGTTGTTGGCC